>CAYJIL010000001.1:0-78334 GCA_964370235.1 uncultured Rikenellaceae bacterium
ATCTCTCTTCTTTCCAAATTTATAGAGTAGGGATACACCAGCTCGAGTAATCCCAAAATATGAATCGGATACGTTGTCTTCTACCTTGTAGCCACAACGTGGATGTGTATATTTGTCGTAGTTAAGGTATGTGTAACCTGCTCCAATATTGGCTTCGAGTGCCCATCGCTCTGTTAAGCACCACTGGTAACCATATGAAACACCTATGCCTGCACCCCAACCACAGTATCGATACTCCTGTGAACCATCACCAAATAGCATTGGTAGCTCGTGGTTTGAAATATTGTAATTTGTCCCTAGAACATGAACCCCAAAGAAATGTCCTCTAAATACTCTATCTAGGAAGTAGCGCCCCTCTACCTGAGCCATCCAGTGCACTAGCTTTTGGTTATCGCCTGCCTTGCCATTTCGGTTCCATGGATTGTACCCAAAACCTAAATCGAGTGTAATATGCTCGCTAAGGGCTGCCTCAAAACCTATATTAGGTGTTAGCGTTAGTGCTCCGTATAGTAGATTTGTTTTAACTGCAAACCTCGAATACTTTTCGCAGAATGGCTCGGGATACTCAATCACAGTTACCGTATCGTGCCTAACCACCTCTTTTATCACTTCTCGCTCAACAATTACTTCTCGCTCTAGCAGCTTGTACCTATCTTCTCGATAGTAAAACACAACCGATGCACCATAACGCTGCTTAGGTAGAATATTGGAGATTAGATAGCGCCAACTACTACCGCCATCGAGAGCACGTAGAGCAGCTTCTTTTGCATCTACCGATCTGTTAGAGTCGATAATCTCTAGCACCATGTCACGAGCAGGTACCATATGATCCTTTGTCACGGCACTCCTAAGACCATCCCAATCTTCGGCCACGCTCAGTGTCTTTACCGTTCTTGGATTGATTTGCGGATAGCGACCATAAAGATATTGCCGAACATTATTCGCACGATTTGTAGCGAGTTGCTCGTTGTTTGCATATGATCCGTCAACCGATGCAGTAGCAACAATCACCAAAGAGTCGAGCCCTATAAATGTTGTAGATTCTTTAAAGATTTTGTCGAGATCGTCGATTTGTTGACGATTCGAACTATAATCTTCGTCGAGCACCGAACTATTTACAGGAAAGAATAGTTTTATCTCACCTTGACCTTCGTCAATTTTACGATTTATTTCAACTGTATCTTGAACCTGTGCAGATGCAGTGAACGCCGAAAACAGAGAAATAAATACTAGGTAATTTAGTTTTTGAATAAACGCTGTTAGTCTCATATCGAACATTATCTTATGTGTTAAAATTAACTACTATAAAATATCGAGGTATATCATAGAGGAGATATACTAAAATTACGAGCCTTTGGGGGTATGATAACTCGCTTGGTTTGTAATGGTGTGTTTGGTAAATATTCGAATAATATTTTAGATTTCCAAAGATTTTACATTTGCTTAAACAGCAAAAAAAGGGCTCACAACAGCTTTAGAACAAGAATATTACAACACCTACTTTGATTTTTCTGACATTTTGAACAAATCGAATAGGATTTATTTAGCGAGAAATCTGCACACTATTTTTGGCAAAATGATGTGTAGCAACATATACAATACCGGTTAAAAATTAAACTATTTTAAGGAATAACAAACCAATAATTAACACGATCAAAAATCATATAGTAAGATATTTTACTATTGTTGCAACAAAAAATCAAACTATTTGGACAAAGGGCAATAGTTTAAAAAAACCTAAAAAAATTAAGATTATTTTTATTATAAAAATTCATTTTCTATCATAATCTAGGTATAATCATTAGAAATTGCACTTTTAACTAAATTTTTATTAATAATGATTATTGACACATAATTTACTACTTTGTTTACATCTACTGAATAGCTACAAAATCAAGGGAGGCAAGATTGCGAAAACCAATACCAAAGCGGGTATTAGGCGATATAGAAACAAATATGTTTTGTATAACTAACAAAAAAAGAGGCTGTCTCGAATTAATTCGAAGCAGCCTCTTTTGTGAGAAATTTGTATCAAAATTCAGTTTTGGGGCTTCGTGATGAGCATAAAACGGAGCGTACTGGAGTACGTGAGTATTTATGCGATTCAGGAAGTGACAAAAATGTTTTTGAGACAGTTTCTTTTGGTGTAGTAATACTATAAATAAAATCTGTCTACAAAAGATTATTCAAGTGTTATAGTCTGGCGATAAATAATATCATCCGATGATTTACCTATCATTATTTCAAACTCGCCCGGCTCTACAACTCTCTTCATATCATAGTTGATTAGCGAAAAATGCTCAGGCGCAAGCTCCATTGTTACAGTTTTTGTTTCGCCCGGCTTTAGCTGTACACGAGAGAAACCCTTAAGCGAAATCATAGGTGTTGTAACACTGCTCACCTTGTCACGCATATATAGCTGAACCACATCTGCCCCAGCACGCTCGCCTGTGTTTGTTACGTCGATGCTCACAGTAATAGTATCATCTACCTTGCCCACAAGAGACGAGAAACGTGGAGCCGAATAGTCAAACGTTGTATAGCTCAATCCATGACCAAAAGCAAATAGTGGTTTACCACTATCGTCCTTGTATTCACGGTTAGAAGATGTTGGTTTCTTTGAATAGTAGCAAGGAATTTGCCCCATATGACGAGGGAAAGTCATTGTAAGGTGACCAGCAGGATTATAGTCGCCAAACAGCACATCGACCACAGCCTCGCCGCCACTCTCGCCCGGATACCAAGCCTCGACAAGCGCTGGTGATGCCGCAGCAACATTCTCTAATAATAACGGACGACCATTCAGTAGTACCGTTGCAAGTGGCTTACCTGCTGCTGCTGCCGCTTCAATCATTTTAGTATCCATCTCGTTAATTGACAGATGTATGCGGTCTTTTCCTTCGCCCACTTCGCTCAAGCCCTCGCCAACAACTACAATTGCAATGTCACTCTTAGCCACCTCGGCAGTTATATCTGAATATAGTGTCGAACCAGCCTCGGTGCCCGAAAGTCTCCAGTTTACGGTCATGTGTGCATAGTCGTCTTTCTCGCTATACATAACTTCTATCGTTTGGCGTCCCTTTTCTAGGTAGATGCTCTTTGTCGATGTCTTGTACTCCATTTCGGGAGCAAAATGATCGGCTAACATTACATCGCCAATCTTTAGGCTACCATGGTTATCGGCACCATAGCTAAATTCGTAGGTACCCGACACTGGAATATCGATATAACCCTTCCATCGTACCGAAAAATTATCGTTATCGACACCCGGAGCAGGGCTAAGATTGTGCCAGAATGGTGTTAGGTTACCATCAATTGCACTGTAAATTGGAGAGCCCTCAAATTTTTGGTTACCAAAAAACTCGATATTCAAACCTTTTTGCCCCTCTTTACCGCTTAGTGGTGTAAGCAAATTAAGTGGAATTGGTGCAAAGCCCGAAGATATATCGCTATTGATATAGTTAATCTCAACATCGCTACCAAATCGCTCTTTAAGAGCCTCGTACACAGTAACACCAACAGCGCCAGTTGGAGTGTAACCACCTAGTGATGATGTGTTTGCTAAGTTACCAATTAGAGCAATGCTCTTTACATTGTTACTAAACGGTAGTGTGTTATCGTTGTTCTGAAGTAGAGCAATAGATTTAAGACCAGCCTCCTTTGCAAGGGCACGATGTTCTGCGTTGCGATGAACCTTGCCAATCAACGATGTGTCGGTATATGGATTATCAAAGAGACCTAGCTCAAACTTAACTCGCAAAATATCTGCTACCGATTTGTTTAGGGTCTCCTCTGAGATTAAGCCCTCTTTTACAGCCTCGATAACATCGCCCTGAAATTCCTCGTAGCTAAAGTCATAGAACTGCATATTCAAACCAGCATTCACAGAGTTAACTATCGCCTCTTTTGCAGTAGCTACCGTCATATGTGTACGCAACTGAGTTGCTATTGCTCCTAGGTCTGATACTACAAAGCCCTTGAAACCCCACTCGTTGCGAAGTACATCGGTCAAAAGCCACTTATTAGCCGAAGATGGTACACCGTCTATCTCGTTATACGATGCCATAATACCACGAGCACCTGCCTCACGCACCGCTTTTTCAAACGGATATAGATGCGTGTAGCGAGCCTCTCGCTCGCCAATATATACCGATGCAGCGTTATGTCCTCGCTCGGGTATACCGTGAATTGCAAAATGCTTAGGCTCGGCAGCAACAGCATCGCTGTCGGTTAGCGTATCGCCTTGCATACCTTTGATAAGGTTTACAGCACTACGTGCACCTAGGTATGGATCTTCGCCATAAGTCTCCTCGGCACGCCCCCAACGCATATCACGTGCTACGTCGAGATTGGGCCCCAATATAAAATGGATACCATGTGCACGGCTCTCGGTAGCTATTGCCTTACCAATTCTATGCATCATAGTTGTGTCCCATGCCGTAGCATTACCTAGCGGAACGGGAAAAGTAGTACTACCCACACCACTATAACCATGAAGTGCCTCTTCTATAAAAATAATAGGTATCCCAAGACGAGAGTTCTCGATTGCACGTTTTTGAACAGCATTCGAAAGTTCCGATGTTTTGGGATAGAAATCATGAATCGAGCCAATAGACATTGAATCAATATAGTGTGCCATCTTTTCCTCATCTAGTGTCGATGCGTCTTTAAGGATGTGCTGCGCTCGCAACATATCCATCTGCGCCGCTTTCTCCTCTAGTGTCATGCGAGAAACAAGGTCGGCAACACGTTCATCTACCGAAAGAGATGAATTTTTGTATTTAGGGAGTTTGTTATCCCTCTTTGCAGGAACTGCCATAGCCGTTAGAGAGCTAAGCAGTAGTAGCATTGTGGTAATTTTTTGATATTTTATCATGAATTCCAAATATTTAATTTTCACAAATGTAGAGAATCGAACAATAACCACAAAATACTTAGCGTAAAACAAACGATATGTGTAAGTAAATAGGTAAAAAATGCATTATTTTATAAGAATAAACGCTATCTAATAAATTAGAGCGTTTGTTTAGATATTTGGGGATAAAGTAATACCTTTACATTTTAAGAAATAGAGTTACCGAAGAAAATGAGGATGAAAGAGACAATAGATATAGAGGGGGCAAAGGTTCATAACCTTAAGAATGTTACGCTGTCGATACCGCAAGGTGAGTTTACTGTTATTACAGGGCTATCGGGCAGTGGAAAATCATCGCTAGCTTTTGATACTCTTTTTGCAGAGGGTCAAAGACGCTATGTCGAGAGCCTTTCGTCATATGCAAGGCAATTCTTGGGGCGTATTGCCAAACCAAATGTCGATAATATTCGTGGCATAGCACCATCTATCGCTATTGAGCAAAAGGTGAGTAGCCGCAACCCACGTTCGACCGTAGGCACAACTACCGAAGTGTATGACTATCTAAAGTTACTTTTTGCACGCATTGGTCGCATATATTCACCAATTAGTGGCAACGAAGTTGTTGCCGATACGCTAGAGAGCATATCGGAGTATGCAATAGAGCTTGGCGAAGGTAGCCGACTAGTGGTAACCGCACCTTTTGTTGTAGCAGAAGGAGCATCGCCATTGGAGCATGTTACAAACATACTCGAAAATGGATATGATAGGTTTTACATAGACTCATCGGTTGTTTATATTGAAGAGGTAGTGCCCACTATCGAGGAGTATATGGCTAAAGCCGAGCTTCAGATTCTTATCGACCGCATGAGGGTCGATAGCTCCGAAGATGGTAAAATGCGCCTTGATGATGCAATATCACAAGCACTTGTGCTGGGCGAAGGCCGCATGCAACTCGAAGCAAACACAAAAGATGGCAACCATATTATAAGGGAGTTTTCTCAGGCACTCGAAGCAGATGGCATGAGCTTTGAGGCACCTAGCGAACATCTATTTAGCTTTAACAATCCATTTGGAGCATGCCCTCAGTGCCAAGGCTATGGCAAGGTAACGGGCATAGACGAAGATTTGGTAGTACCCGACAAAGACAAGAGCTTGTTCGAGGATGGTATAGCATGTTGGCGAGGCGACACGATGAAGTGGTGGAAAGAGCAAGTCATAGATTCGGCTGCTGCTAGTGGATTCCCCATACATCGTCCATATTATAAACTATCGAGCAAAGAGCGCAAGGAGCTTTGGGGCGGAACAAGACATTTCAAAGGAATTGACCAATTCTTTGATTCGTTAAACAAAGAAAAATATAAGATTCAGTATAGAGTATTAATATCAAGATATACGGGTAAGCGCACTTGCCCAATGTGCGAAGGTGGGCGATTGAGGCCAGAGGCAAGCTACATAAAAGTGGGAGGATACCGCATTATGGAGCTAACCAATCTATCTATCGAGCGCTTGATCCCAATTATCGAGAAACTAGATATTACCCCACGTGAGTACAAGATTGCAGAGCGAATTATTGCCGAAATTTTGGCACGTCTACAATCACTATTTAACGTTGGTCTTAGCTACCTAACACTTTCTCGACTAAGCTCATCACTATCGGGTGGCGAGAGCCAAAGGGTAAACTTAGCCACTTCGCTGTCGAGTTCGCTAGTAGGTGCAATGTATGTACTAGATGAGCCTAGTATTGGGCTACACCCACGAGATAGCCAATTATTGATTGGAGTATTAAAGAGCCTGAGAGATGTTGGTAACACAGTAATAGTGGTTGAGCACGACGAAGAGATTATGCTATCGGCAGATCACATTGTAGATATTGGCCCACTAGCAGGGGAGCATGGCGGAGAAGTGGTATTTGAGGGCAGCCCAAAATCATTAAAAAAAGCCAAAAATAGTTTAACGGCAGATTATCTTTTGGGACGCAAATCAATCCCTCGCCCACAAAAGTATCGTAGCGTTAAAGACAAGATAGAGATTAAAGGGGCAAGGCTCAACAATCTACAAAGAGTAGACGTAGCATTCCCGCTAGGTATGCTATGCTCGGTAACAGGTGTGAGCGGTAGTGGCAAATCATCGCTTGTGCGAGGTGTGCTATACCCTGCTCTATATAATCACTTTAACCTTGTAAAGAGTGGCAGCACCAACTACGACGAACTAAGTGGCGATATAAACAGAATAAAGGGTGTAGAGATGGTAGATCAAAACCCTATTGGGCGATCATCTCGCTCAAACCCAGTCACATATATTAAGGCATACGACGATATTAGAAAGCTATTTTCGGAACAACCATATGCCAAGATGAATAGCTTTACACCATCGCACTTCTCGTTTAACATTGCAGGAGGAAGATGTGACGAGTGCGAGGGCGAAGGAATAATACGTGTGAGCATGCAGTTTATGGCAGATGTCGAGATGACTTGTGAGTCGTGTGGAGGTCGCCGATTCAAGGATGATATACTAGAGGTAAAGTACAAAGGTCACTCGATTGATGATATACTATCGCTATCGGTGAGCGAAGCAATCGCATTCTTTGAAAAGGGAGGTTCGTTACTCGAACGCAAAATTGTAGATAGGCTAAAGACTCTCGAAGCAGTGGGTTTGGGCTATGTTAGACTTGGGCAAAGCTCCTCTACCCTATCGGGTGGCGAGAGTCAAAGGGTAAAACTAGCATACTTTCTTACCAAAGAGGCAGGTTCGTCTAACATGCTATTCATATTTGACGAGCCAACCACGGGGCTACACTTTCACGATATAAACAAACTGCTCGACTCGTTTAATGCGCTCATAGCAAAAGGCCATTCGGTTATAGTTATCGAGCACAATATGGATGTTATAGCAGCATCGGACTATGTTATAGATCTTGGGCCCGAGGGTGGCGAAAAGGGTGGCGAAATAGTGTTTTGTGGCACTCCCAAAGAGCTAAGTGAGTGCAAAAAAGGCTATACAGCAAACTTTCTTGCAAAAAACTTTGCAAATAAAAAATGAAAAGATAACTTTGACGCTTGATTCTAGCCATAACATCAGATTCGCATTACAAGATAGAAGCTGAGAGGTTAAAATTCAAGCCTATTATAACATTGTATTATTTACTACACCCGTTGTGTGGTGAACAAAGATTAAAAGTATGGATACTAAACAAGGGAGAACGTTATCGAATGTGGTAATACGCTTCTCAGGAGACTCTGGTGATGGCATGCAGATGACCGGAGCAATGTTCTCAGAAACCTCAGCCCTAATCGGTAATGGTATCTCAACATTCCCCGATTTTCCTTCTGAAATTCGTGCTCCACAAGGAACGGTAAGCGGTGTTTCGGGCTTTCAATTGCACTTTGCAAACTACATTGTAGAGACACCGGGCGACATGTGCGATGCACTTGTAGCAATGAATCCAGCCGCTCTAAAAGCAAATGCACAGTGGCTAAAGCGTAGCGCAACAATTATTTGCGACATCGACAACTTTACCGACAAAACAATTGCAAAGGCAGGCTTTGCGACCGACAACCCTTTCAAAGAACTTGGGATAGAGGATTACAATATTGTATATGCTCCCATTTCTTCGATGACAAAAGAGGCAGTGTCAGCTGTCGAGGGGCTAGACAACCGAAGTGCAGCTAAGTGTAAGAATATGTTTGCACTAGGTGTGTGTTACTCGCTGTATAACCTACCTGTCGAGCACACCGAGGCGGTGCTAAAGCGCAAATTCTCATCTAAACCAGCAATACTAGAGGCAAACCTTTTGGCACTAAGCGGAGGTATTAACTATGCCAACAACACACATATATTTGCCGATACATATTTTGTTGAACCAGCGGTTCTCGAAAAAGGAAAGTATCGCAACATTAACGGTAATCAAGCAACTGCTTGGGGACTTATTGCAGCGGCCGAGAAGAGTGGCAGACCACTTTTCTGTGGATCATACCCAATTACTCCTGCTACTGCAATTCTAGAGGAGCTAGCAAAGCGCAAAGACTTGGGTGTAAAAACACTACAAGCCGAGGACGAGATTGCAGGTATTTGTACAGCAATTGGTGCTGCGTATGCTGGTAACCTTGCTGTTACTACAACATCGGGGCCAGGACTTTCGCTAAAGAGCGAGGCACTAGGTCTTTCGGTAATGACCGAGCTACCTCTTGTGGTTGTAAACGTACAACGTGGTGGCCCATCAACAGGTCTACCAACAAAGACCGAGCAGAGCGACCTTTACCAAGCACTATGGGGTCGTAATGGTGAGTGTCCTATGGTTGTAATGGCTGCATCTACTCCATCGGACTGTTTCCACTATGCATTTTGGGCAGCAAAGATATCGCTAGAGCACATGACTCCAGTAATGCTATTAACAGATGGTTTTATTGCTAACGGTTCTCAGCCTTGGCGCATACCATCAATGGCAGACTATCCGTCTATTACTCCGCCAGTTATTACAGAAGCACCAGAGGGTGGCTATCTGCCATATAAGAGAGACGAGAAGCGTTTGGCTCGTTCGTGGGCACTACCAGGAACAAAGGGCGTAGAGCACCGAGTAGGTGGACTAGAAAAAGATTTTGTAAAGGGTAGTATATCACACGATGCACTCAACCACCAAAAGATGGTAGATGTTCGTGCTGCCAAAGTTGCAAGAGTAGCAGACTTTATTCCTGCTCCAAAGCTAGAGGGTTCTAGCGAGGGTGGCAAGCTACTTGTAGTTGGATGGGGAGGTACTTATGGCCACCTATCTGCAACAGTAGCGGCTATGCGTAGCGAGGGTAAAGATATAACGCTTTGCCACTTTAACTACATTAATCCGCTACCAAATGGTACAGCTGAACTATTTGCTAAGTATGATAAAATTGTGGTTTGTGAGCTAAATATGGGTCAGTTTGCAGCATATCTGCGCACCGAGCTACACAACATTAGCCTATACCAATACAACAAGGTGCAGGGTCAGCCATTTACACAAATGGAACTTACAGCAGCCTTTGAAGAGTTATTAGCCGAGTAATAGAATTATGGAAAATAAGGGATTAAAATATACACCTGCCGATTTCAAGAGCGATCAGGAGGTGAAATGGTGCCCCGGATGTGGTAACCACGCAATTTTGAATGCAGTGCAAAAGGCTCTGCCCGAAGTGGCTGCACTTAGAGGCTATGAGCAACAACAATTCACGTTTGTTTCGGGTATTGGTTGTTCGTCTCGCTTCCCATACTATATGCACACCTTTGGTTTTCATGGCATACACGGTCGTGCTGCTGCCATAGCTACGGGTGTAAAGGTAGCAAACCCCGAACTTACCGTTTGGCAAGTATCGGGCGATGGCGATGCACTAGCGATTGGTGGTAATCACTTTATACACGCTGTTCGTCGTAACATCGATATTAACATTTTGCTTTTCAATAACGAGATATATGGTCTTACCAAAGGACAATACTCGCCAACTTCTAAGCTAGGAAAGGTGACTAAAACTTCGCCATTTGGCACAGTTGAGCACCCATTCTCGCCAGGTGAGCTTGTTCTAGGTGCTCGTGGTACGTTCTACGCTCGCTCTATCGACGTAGATATTAACCTTACCAAAGAGTGTTTTGTTGAGTCGGCCGAGCACGATGGTACTTCGGTAGTTGAAATTATGCAAAACTGTCCTATCTTTAACGATAAGACACACGATATTTTCACTAACAAAGAGTTACGTGCCGATCGCACAATAGTTCTTCGCCATGGCGAGCCTATGCTATTTGGCAAGAACAAAGACAAAGGGCTTGTACTTGAGGGCTTGGGTCTAAAGGTAATTACTGTTGGCGAAGGTGGCTGGACACTAGACGATGTATTGGTACACGACAAGTATCGTTACAAGCCGGGGGTTCACATGATGCTTGTTAACATGAAACCACCACACTTCCCTGTTGCACTAGGCGTTATTCGCAAGGTAAAAGACTCGACTTATGACGACAACGTTAGAGATCAGGTTTTAGCTGTTAAAGAGAGCGGAAAGATTAAGTGTATGGATGATCTACTTGCAAGCGGCGATGTTTGGGAGGTAGAGTAAACCACAACTCTTATAAATACAAAAAATAGGGTGTCATTGCGACACCCTATTTTTTATGATTATTGTTACTTGACAGAAACCTAAACCACACCTATTCATTATATTTTGAACGAGTTACACAAACCTTCATGATAGCGAACAGGGCCTAAAAAGAAGGTTCTTGATTTTACATAGAAACACTATCGTCACCAATGCCCAGTGTCGTATCACGAGCTATTTGCTCCTCAATTTCACGAACAATAGAGTCGGGAACAGTAACTTCGTAATGAGCAGTATCAATGGCAATAGAATCGAACAGTAACTCTGCTGTATCTGTCGGTTCGCCATTTGAATTATTAACACTATCACTAGTTACCGAAATAGCTAGTGGTTCTGCCTTGGGAGATTCGGCAGTGCCATTTGCCGATGCCGAAAGTGCAATAGCAGATGCCAATTGGCGACCAATATATCGCCCACCGCTATAACTTAGGTGGGTATAGTCCTTGGCTGCCATACCATCCTCAACCATAGAGATTATGCCTCCAATGTTTTGCATCACAGCACGTGTGTCCCAAAACATTACTCCACAACTATCGGCAGCAGCTCGCTGAGTGCCAACCATTGCAGAAAGCACATGGGCATGGGCATGTGGGTCGTCAACCACAAACGCACGATCGCCTACTCCCATAACCAAAACTGAGGCATTGGGGAAACATCGGCTCATATATTTTATTAGGCGAATCAAACCCGACTCATAGTAATCATATCCAGCAACATCCTTGGTCATTACATTTAGACCATACTGCAAAATTATCATGTCGTAGCCCAATAAATCGTCAATTTGGCGAGATGTGGTGTAATCGCTCGACAGTAGCGGCAAACCACTACTACCACGCTGCGAAAAATTATCGACCGTAACACCATATTTGCTCTCAAAAGATACCCCATAACCCAAGAACTGCTCATCGCCTTGCACCGTAACCTCAATCTCGTTCATTAAACCATCAATTACCACCTCTTGTATGCTAGCCGAAGGCACAGGCACAAAGTTATAGTCTAGCGAATCGTTAACACGCAGTGTTATTTTGCTTGGACTAGGGCTTTTGAACACTACCCTAGCACGATAGAACTTTGAACTCCCCTTGCGATAGTGTGTTGTTTTATAGTGCGATGTAGCTTTTTTGCTTTGAATTGTTGCGATTGACCCCGAAGGCGAAAAATGACCCCGAAGAGAATCACCCTCTGAATTATGTTTGGTAATGGTGTGAAGTTGCCAACCCGAATGCTCGAACTTTTGTGTTGGTAAGGCAGCCGAAAATGGGCTAGCAAATGGTAGCATGCCCACTCCAGAGCCACCAAAGGCCTTTTGTAGCGATTCTCGAAGGTCGCACGTGAGAATATCGCTCTCGACAAAAGAATCCCCCAAAAAAGCAATGCGCACCCTATCACCAGCCGATAGCTTATCTCGCAAGGCTGCAATTTTGTCGCCTTCGCCATAGTTCTCGATGGGGAGTGCCGACTTCTTAATATCTGATTTAGATTTGGTAGCCAACTTTGCTTCCTGCTCTAGGGCAGATGGTGTGAGGTTAGACGATTTTGATATTGCACTGCTTTTCGATGCCTGCAAAAGACTATCGGCACGCTGAGCAGCAATCATTTGCTCATTGAATAGCGAATCGGCAGTGGCAGCCTCTTGGCTAGAGACAACTTGTTCTTGCAGCTGAACGCTATCTTTGAATGTATAAATATCTGATAGGATATTGGCACGCCTAAGCGATATACCCCCAATAGAAGATGGTGGTATAAGTGATATTATTAATAATACTAAGGCTACCGCAAGGGTCATGACCCAAGGGTAGCCTACAAAGTTACGTCTATCCATAGATACTCATTTACAGTTTGCAAAGATAAAAATTTATCTGTTTGCTAAAAAGGTGCTGAGTATAATTTAAACAAATAGTTAAATCTCTCGACGAAGCCTCGAAACCGGAATATCCAACATTTCACGATATTTTGCCACAGTACGGCGTGCTATCTGATAACCTCTGTCGTTTAATATTAACATTAGTGCCTCGTCGGTTAGTGGCTTGTGCTTATCTTCGTTGTCGACATATTCTCGCAAGATAGATTTTATCTCTCGTGACGATACCTCCTCGCCAGTGTCGGTGTGCATAGCCTCCGAAAAGAAGTACTTAAGCAAGAAGATACCAAACGGTGTTTGTATATACTTGCTGTTCACCACTCGTGATATAGTAGATACATCGAGCGCAGTAGCCTCGGCAATATCTTTTAATATCATAGGGCGTAGCTTGGTTTCATCACCATCTTTGAAATAGTCTTGCTGAAAATCGACTATTGCATTCATAGTTAGCAACATGGTAGCATTTCGCTGCTTAATTGCCGACATAAACCATCGAGCCGATTCTATTTTTTGACGAATAAATTGCGATGCTTGGCGGTTGCTTTTGTGCTCTGGGCTTCGGCCTCGCTTGCTTGCTGCCGACATATCTTCGAGCATGCGAACATAACTGCTATTAATACGCATTGGAGGCAGGTTACTCTTGTTGAGAGTAATCTCTAGCTCGTCGTTGCTATTATCGAGAATAAAGTCGGGTGTAATCTGTATGGTTGGTTCGCTCTGCTTATTCTCGTTGTATAGGTTGGCTGGTTTTGGCGATAGCGATGTAATGATGGTTACAGCATCTTTGAAATCGCTATTCTCTACCCCCATACGAGATATTATCTTGTCGAAATGGCGTTTAGCAAAATCGTCAAAATGGTTGGTTAGAATATCTTTGGCTAACCTAACATCGCTAGTTTGCTCGTGGCTATCTAGCTGCAATAGCAGAGCCTCTCGCAGGTCTCTTGCACAAATACCCACGGGCTCAAAGGTTTGTATAATCTTTAGCAAACGTTCTATTTCGTCGCAACTAGCATCGATTCCAACATTAAATGCCAAATCATCGGATATGCTCTGTAAATCACGTCTAAGGTAACCATCGCTATCGAGACTACCAATTATGAAATTACCAATTGCCAAATCATAATCGCTTAACCCTTGGTATGAAAGTTGTTCCGACAAATGTTCGCTCAGCGATAGCCCATCAGAAAGTGGAATAACGCTATGTTTATCGTCTGCCGAATAGTTATTTATATTAAGACGATAGGATGGTGTCTCCTCTCGTTTCACAAAATCATCAATTGTAACCTTAGCATGCGAGCTATCTGCCTGAGCAAACTCGTCATCCTTGGTAGATGTGCTAGCCTCATCAATATCTAAGACAGGATTTTCTTCGATCTCCTGCTTTATACGCTGCTCCAACAACACCGAAGGTAGTTCGAGAAGCTTTATCATCTGGATCTGCTGAGGCGACAACTTCTGCGACAATCGCTGAATTTGGCTTGTTGCTAATCTACTCATCCTTTTGAAGCTTTATTGATTGAATTAATATTTTAGTTTTAATAAGCTAGCCTTAGCCATATTGAATAGTGTTTAAAACAAATGTCGTGTAGTTAATAAGGCAGATAGTTTGTTGTTATTTGCCATCAACAAACACTACAAATTGATTTTAACACTATCGACCAAAGGCATTAACAGCGTATCGGGAACTAGTAGGCTCGTTGTAAGAGACGAGAGAGAGTCGCTAGCAAAGTTGGTCATATTTACCTTGATGGGGACAACAAACGAGGTTGGGTACTCGTCTTTGAGTGCACCCCAAAGCATAATTGCCTCCTCTTTTGTGAGGTACTGCCCCACTGTTATTTTAAAGTATGGCGAATCATATACAAGATCTAGCCCAACATTAGGGTAATCTTCTTTAAACTTTTCGGCAATTTCGCTACTCTTTGTACGTGCATCTTGGCTATTATCCGAGAATATACGCACACTATATGCCTGAACTTGTGCCTCTTCGCTAGCCGATTCGGGCACTATCATAACATTAGAGCTAATTGATAACACACCCTCTTGACCATATACGTTTACTGCAAATAGTGACAGCACCACAAGCACTACACATCTCAAAATCATCATACTACAATATATTACCTAGGATACCATTACCCAATTTAAGGTCTTTGATGAATCCTATATTTTTTAATTTATAATTCTTAATTTCTAGTCGTTTCTTAACCGTTGCACGCCCTACTACATAGCCATCAATATAAAAATTTTCTATATCGTTTTGTAGCGAACCTCCCAAAAAGTACTTCATGATAGCAGGCGATATGTTAGCATCAACAACTGCTTCGATGTGGTTGTCACCTCTTTTTACTAACACCTTGTCGTTGCTAGATAGTGTCAACATTGTTTTACCGCTAGGGTCTTTAACCTCTAACTCATACTCTAGTATGGTAACTCGGCGAGAGCTATTCTCAACATCGAGCGCAATCTCTATCTCGGTTTGTAGGTTCAACAAAGAGACTTTACCAATAGATACCTTGGGTGTACCCTTTACATCAAAGGACGAAAGTTTAATGCACGACGATAGCGCAAGCGACATCAGTGCTAATATAAATATGTTTTTCATGACCACAAAAATATATAAAATTGTCTAGAACTACAAGCTAGCGATCACATAGCCACACCTATAAGCTAAAAGAATTCGCTACGATAGTTATAATTCTCTCGCATTTGCTCAAAGAGATTAGGCCTCTGTTTTAACTGATTTGTGTCTGCTAATATATCATAGTAACTCTGCATATTTTCACACACATAACTCCATGATAGGTTATCGACCTGTGGCACTGCAACTACCCCTTGTGGATACCAATTATCTAAACCCGAAATACCCAGCCAAGTGGCAATTGAGCGCACTGCCATTGCGCTACCCATAGCCTTACCTTGCAACGAATAGCCTGCAATGTGTGGTGTTGCAATGGTAGCTAACTGCAAAAGCGTGTTATTTATTATGGGCTCACCATCCCACACATCTATTACAGAGTGTGAAATTTTACCGCTACTAATTGCTGCTACGAGTGCATCTTGCGATATAACTTCGCCCCGAGAACTGTTGATAATTACCACACCATCACGCATTTTATCAAAAGCAGCACCATCTACCATTGCATAGGTGGGGTGGGTACCTGTGCGAGTGAGTGGAGTGTGAAAAGATATAATATCGGATTGTTGAATTAGCTCCTCAAAGCTCACATATCCGCTCTTTGGTGCTAGTGGGTCACAACAAATGACCCCAAAGCCTAAACCCTTTGCAACCTTTGCCAACAAGCCACCCACGTTACCACAACCTACAATACCTAATTTTCGGCGGCGAATATCACCTCCCTCAATCGACTGAATGTGTGCCAAAGCAGCCATTACATACTGCACCACACCGCCAGCATTGCAGCCAGCCGATGTTGCTACCGCTATGCCTTGCTGTTGGCAGTAGTCTAGGTCTATGTGGTCATAACCAATGGTTGCTGTTGCAATATATTTAACGCTAGTTGAATCGAGTAGTTGTTTGTTGCATTTAGTACGAGTGCGCACTATCATAGCTTGTGCATGACGCAAATCGTCTGCCCCAATTTGTGCACCAGGCAGCTTTACCAACTCCACCGAACTAGGGAAAACTCCATCTAAAAAAGGAATTTTATCGTCTACTACAATTTTCATTTTGCTTGTCTGTTTTGCTACAAAGATACCATAATCAGTACCATATTAAACTATTAATTCAATATTTTTTATTCTGTGACAAAAAACGTATATTTGAAAAAATTAATTTCAAACTACCATGAGAAAAGTATTAACAACCATTTCGGCTCTACTACTAGCCACTACTTTTGGACTTGCACAAGATTTGCGTGTTATGTCACTTAATTTAAGATATGACAACCCAGGCGATGGTGAAAATCGTTGGGAGCTACGCAAAGACGCTATAATGAGTTGCATCGATAGCCACAAGCTAGATTTGCTTGCTACACAAGAGGGTTTGGCACACCAAATCGAGTTTTTGGATGGCGAACTCGAAGGCTACACTCGCATAGGCGTTGCACGTGAAGATGGCAAAAAAGATGGCGAATATACAGCTGTATATTTTAAGAATAGCCGTTTTGAGCTCGTAGAAAGTAAATATAAGTGGCTGAGCGAAACTCCCGACACGCCATCGTTTGGCTGGGACGCTGCTTGCAAGCGACTAACTACATCTATTATACTCAAAGACAAGCTAAATGGCAAAAGGGTGCACCTTATCAACACACACTTCGACCATGCTGGCGAAGAGGCACGCCGCCAAAGCCCACAGTCAATTATCGAAAGAGTAAAAGAGGCGGGTAATGATGCCGTGATCTTTGCAGGCGACCTAAATGCTACGCACGGGTCTGAGCCTATAAACATACTACTTGCCGATGATGATATTCTAGAGGATAGCTACCTTGAGGCAAACAAGCAAAAAGGCATTAACTACACATACCATGGTTTCAAGGGTGCCGAGCAGGGCAAAGCACTCAAAGCAAAGAACAGTGGCGATCAAATTATCGACTATATCATGTATAACGATGAGCTAGATGCAAAAAGCTCGAAGATTGTCTACAAAAACTACAAAGGCAGAGTTGTGTCAGATCATTATCCTGTATTTGCGGTGCTAGAGTATAACGACTAAACTCTGAATAGTAGCAATACAAAACATTACAACAATATATTTGTATGAAATAGCAAGGGTGTCTCGAATTAAACCGAGGCACCCTTCTTACATATAATAAGGTAGATTCGCCCTCAAAAACAACAATCTATGTTACGAGAAAATTAAGATTTTATTAAGCCGTGTATTTTTTTCATCAATGTTACATAACCAAATTGTAATTTAGTTTATCACATACTTACAAAACCCAAATCTTTAATTACAACACAAACTACACACAACCACAAAAAACAACCATATTAATTACAATATGCAACCATAAATAAATATTACATCGAAATAACATACCAAATATGTAACACAATAGTAATAACCATAACTTAGTTTTGTGCCATCGAAAGAACTTAAAAACATAAAACTATAATTGTATGAGAAAAAATTTTACTCATTTTTCATTAACACTACTTCTATCGCTACTCACAATGGTAGCACACGCAGCAGTGATTAATGGTAAGGTCATCGACAAAAAGACCAAACAACCTATTATCGGTGTAACAGTCATCGAAAAAGGCACAGGCAACGGTGCAATCACTATGGAGGGTGGCGAATTTACAGTCAACACCTCTAGCGACAAAACAGTGCTCGAGTTTGCATTCCTAGGTTACGAGACACAAGACGTACCAGTAGAGGGCTCTACAACTATTATTGTAGAGATGCAAGAGGGTGGTATCCACCTTGACGATGTAGTGGTAATTGGTTATGGTACTTCTACTGTTAAAAGTAACGCTGGTTCTATTGCATCGGTAAAGTCTGATGATCTAAACGACTATCCATCTGCAAGTTTTGCATCGGCACTTTCGGGCCAAGCAACGGGTGTTCAAATTATTCAACCAAATGGTGCTCCGGGAACACAAGCCGAGATTCGTGTGCGTGGTATCGGAACACTTACAGCAGGTGGTAACCCACTTATCGTTGTTGATGGTTTCCCACTAACCGAAGGTACAGACATTAACTCTATTAACCCTAACGCTATTGAGTCTATCGAGATTCTAAAAGATGCTGCATCAACTGCAATCTATGGTTCGCGTGGTGCTAATGGTATCATCATGATTAAGACTAAGCAAGGCAAGAGCGGCAAACCACAAGTTGCAATTACAGCATCGTTTGGTATGCAACAACGTCAAGACGATGTTGAGCTAGTAGATGCTTATGACTTTGCACAGTTCCAAAAAGAGGCTAGAAACACAGGTTATGTAAACATAGACCCAGTAAACCGTAGCGAAAACGACAGCAACGAAGTGCGTGTAGCAAACGGTGCTTCAAAGCGTCAACTTTTGCCAGACTACATCATGCCATACCTAGCGGGTGAGCAAGGTCTAACAAACACAGACTGGTATGACGAGATATTCCGCCTTGCCGCTATTCAAGATTATAATCTTTCTATCACAGGTGGTAGCGATCACTCTTCATATAGTATTACTGGTGGTTACCTTTCACAAGAGGGTATTCTAATAGGTTCTGATTACGAGAAGATCTCTTCAAATATCAACCTGCAACTTCGCCCAACAGATAATATTACGTTTGGTGCATCACTATCTCCATCTTACACTACAAAAAACTTTACTCAAGAGAGCGGTACTTGGGGTGGTAGACTTCACGCTATGGCTTCGATCAGCTATCCGTTCTTTAACGTATATAACGAGGATGGCAGCTATGCTATCTCTGAGCAGATTAACGCAAATGCAGAAGCAGATGGTGCACTAGGTGAGAACCCTGTAGCGTGGGCTAATATGCTTACAAACACTCTTAACACAGCTCGTATGTTTGGTAACGCTTATGCAGAGATAGATTTCTTTGACGCCGTTAAGTACAAGATTAATGTTGGTGCCGATTACGAGAGCGAGACTTACGACTTCTTTAAACCATCTACTATTGGCCAGTATCGTGACCCTGCTCCATCTCCAGCAGATGCAGAAAGAGAGCTTGGCAACACAATGAACTACATTATCGAGAATACTCTTACATTCAAAAAAGACTTTGGTAGCCATGGTCTACAATTCCTACTTGGTCAGTCGTTCCAAAAAGAGGAGTACAATTCGCTAGGTGTCGAGGCATCGGGTTTTGTTGATAACTCTATCGAGAATGTAGCGGGAGGTAGCTCATTTGGTGTTAACCCGGGACAATATGCATGGAGCATGATGTCATACTTCTCTCGTGTTAACTACAACTTCGACAACAAATATATGCTTAACGCATCGGTACGTTGGGATGGCTCGTCTCGCTTTGGCGAGGATAGCAAATGGGGTCTTTTCCCTGCTGTTTCGGGTGCATGGTTAGTATCTAACGAAAACTTCCTACAAAACAGCGATGTTATCGATTTTGCAAAACTACGTCTAAGCTGGGGTAAATCGGGTAACAACCAAATCACAAACTATGGCGCTCTAGCAGTAATGGGTGGTAGCGACTATATCTTTGGTGGGACACTTGCTCCGGGTACAGTAATCTCTACTGCTCCTAACACTAACCTTTCTTGGGAGATGACAAGCACAATAAACGCGGGTATCGACCTTACGCTTATGAAATACCTTGGTGTTAGCGCAGATTTCTACGTTGCAACAACGAACGATCTTCTACTAAGTGTACCAGTTCCACAGCAAAGTGGTTACGAAACATCACTTCAAAACATTGGTTCTGTAAGAAACACTGGTCTTGAGGTAAGACTATACACTGCACAAGATCTTAAGTTTGGCGATCTATACTGGAACTCGAGCCTCAACTTCACAACAAACAAAGACGAAGTTCTTGCTCTAGCTGATGGTCAAACACAAATTATTGTTGGCGATAACATTACAGAGGTAGGTGGTAGAATTGGTGCTCTATATGGTTACGATGTAATTGGTCTTTACAAATCACAAGCCGATTTCGACAAATATCCATCTATGGCAGGTACTCAGATTGGTGACTACATCATCAAAGACCTAAATGGCGATGGTAAAATTACAACAGACGACAAAAAGAGCTATGGTTCACCTGCACCAAAGGTTATCTTAGGTTTCAACAACAAGCTAAGATATAAGGCATGGGAGCTAACATTCGACATTTACGCCGAACTTGGCAAACAAAAGAATAGCGGTACTCTTCAGTCGCTAGAGTGTGGCGAGGGCTTTATGATGGTTACACAGGATTATTTCGACAACAGATACCACCCTATTAACAACCCTAACGGTACGCACGCTACACCTAACATGGGTAACTACTCTAACACTAGAAAGCAGGCTGCGGCATCTAACGTATTCTTTGTTGACGCATCATACGCATCGCTAAGAAACCTTAAGCTATCGTATGACCTACCAACATCGTTCCTTAACAAAATAGGTATTGGCAGAGCACAGGTATACGCACTTGCAAATAACCTTATCGTTCTTACTCCATACCGTGGTTTCAATGTTGAGGCAGAGAGCAACTCTAGCATACTTGAGCAAGGCGAAGAGAAATATGCTTATCCTATGTCTAGCACAATCTCACTGGGTGTAAATGTTAATTTCTAAATTATTTTCAAAGATGTTTAAATCAAAGTTTTTATATATAGCAATGGCTTCAATGGTTCTAGCGTCGAGCTGCTCGACAGATAATCTGAACCTAAGCCCCGAAATGGAGAATGTTTCTAGCAACTTTTTCCTAAACGAAGAGCAGTTAAATCTAGCGGTAAGTGCTGCATATAGCACTCTTCAGTATACAGGTCAGTACCAAATTGCAAACCTAGTGCTAGGTGAGCTTCCGTCAGATAATACTTGGGACGAAGTTCCTGCAAACGATGGTGGTAACGCAGGTCAAGTCGATCTTTTTAACATGACATCATCAAATACGATAGTTGCAGACTCTTGGGCAGACAACTTCAAAGGTATTCAGCAGTGTAACATAGTTATCACAAGAGCTGCTACAATGGAGGGTATTAGCGAAGAGAAAAGAGCACTTGTAACAAACGAGATGAAGTTTTTGCGTGGTCTTATGTACTTTAACCTAGTTAGAATCTTTGGTGATGTACAGCTTGTACTAGAAGAGACAACCGACCCTAACGCTTACTTTGGTCAAGAAAGAACACCAAAGGCAGACGTATATGCACAAATCGTAAAAGACCTTACAGATGCAACGGCACTTCCTGCCGAGGCTAGCGAGGTTGGTCGTGCTACAAAATATGCTGCACATGGTGTACTTGCAAGAGTATATCTTACGCTAAAAGATTACAACAATGCTCTTACAAACCTTAACGCTATTGAGGCATCGGGCAAATATAAGCTACTTAGCGATGTTAACATGATCTTTGACATAGAGAACGAGAACAACGAGGAGATTATCTTTGATGTACAGTTTCAGTCGGGCCTAAATGGTAACTCAGAAGGTAGCGATGCCTATCGTTACTTCTCTCCATCATCGGTGAGTGGTGGCAAGGGACACAGTCTTCCAACGAGCGATGTGTACAGCCTATTTGAGGATACTGATGCTAGAAAAAGTGCTTACTTTATTGAGATGGGGGTTAACCTAGCAACTAACAAAATCAAAGAACCAACTACAGTAGTTGAGGATGGCGGTAGCAATACAGTGGTAGTTCGCTATGCAGATGTTCTTTTGATGATTGCTGAGTGTTCGGCACAAAATGGTGATATGGCTAAAGGTAACGCTATGTTAGAGATGGTGCGTGTGCGTGCTAACGCCTCACACACAGACCTTACAAGCAAAGAAGATTTGCTTGATGCTATTGCAACAGAGCGACGCAAAGAGCTAGTGAGCGAGGGACACCGCTGGTTTGACCTTATTAGAACAGATAAGGCACTAGATGTAATGAACGCATACTTTGGCAGAACGCTTGGTTATACTGGCGTGGTAGCAACCAGCAATAATTTGGTTCAGCCAATTCCACTTTCACAAATAGACACAGACGCTAGCACGGTTCAAAACCCGGGTTATAACTAGAATTAAACATAGTTAAAAAATTAGAGGTTGATATACTTTTGTCAACCTCTAATTTAAGTTTTATAATATATTACAATTATGAAAAAGATATACTCTACAATTAAGCTATCATTCGCACTACTTGCAACTGTTAGCATTTGCAGCAAGGCTACGGCACAAACTACATTCCAAAAAGATAAAGTTGCAGTCATAATGCACCGAGGCGACTGGAGAAATACTCCCGAAAACTCTATTCAAGCCATAACAAACTCTATTGAAATGGGTGCCGATATGGTTGAAATAGATTTAAAAATATCGAAAGATAGTGTGCTAATACTTATGCACGATAAGACACTAGACAGAACCACTAATGCCACGGGTCGCCCCGAAGATTACACCTTAGCAGAGCTAAAAGAGATGCGCCTAACAAATGGTATTGGTCGCAATACCGAACACCAAATACCTACGCTAGAAGAGGCTATGATAGCTGCAAAAGGTAAAATTTGGATTAACCTAGACAAAGCATACGACTACTTTGATTTGGTAAAAGAGGTGCTAGAAGAGACAGGCACAGCCAATCAGGTTATGATTAAGTCGTCGCATCCATTTTCGGTGGTTAAGCGTGACAATAGCGAAATAATTGACAATCTGTTTTATATGCCTATCGTTAACGCAAACGACAAAGATGCAAAAAAATTCATTAAAGAGTATGTTAAAGGCATGCAACCAAAAGTGTTTGAAGTATGCTTTGCCGAATACAATAGCAATGTAGACGAGATTATAGAGTTAATCAAAAACTCGGGTAGCGAGGTATGGATAAACACGCTTTGGGCATCGCTATGCGGTGGCATGGATGATGATCGTGCCGTAGAGAAGAATCAAGAAGATGAGACTTGGGGCAAGGTTATCGACATGGGGGCAACATTCATTCAAACCGACAGACCAGTAGAACTTATTGAGTACCTAAAAGAGAAGAATAAATTTACAGTGAAGTAATGAAAAAATTAACTTTTATATTCGTTGCATTATTATTTGGTCTATCTTCGCTATTTGCACAAGATAGGGCAGATATTTTGCGTCAAGGTCTACTAGATCGTAGACAAGACAAAGTATATGTGGTAGCACATCGTGGCGACTGGATTAACTACCCCGAAAACTCGATAGGTTCTATTGTTAGTATAATAGATATGGGTGGTGATGTTGTCGAAATAGATATTCAGCGTACAAAAGACAGCGTACTTGTTCTGATGCACGATGTAACACTTGATCGCACGACAAACGGTACGGGTTTGGTTTCCGACATGACATATAAGCAGATAAAGAAACTTAGGCTCAAAGACCACAAAGGGAATCTTACAAAGCATAAAATCCCTACACTAGAAGAAGCACTAGAGGTGTCAAAAGGCAAGATTCTATTAAACCTAGATAAGGCCGATCGTTTTTTCGATCAAGTTGGCCCCATGCTAGAGGAAACAGGCACTCTAAATTTGGTTATACTAAAGAGCTATAACAAACTTAGTGTGGCCAAAGAGACCCTAGGCAAATATTTCGATAAGGTTATATATATGCCGATGATACGCTTCAACCGTGAGAACTCGATGGAAGATCTTGCTGCATTTTTGCAAGAGTTAAATCCCGTAGCATTTGAGCTAGGGTATAACAGCGACACTAACCCACTTCCTAAAAAAGCTAAAGAGGTGATTGGGACTCGTTCGTTAATGTGGTACAATACTCTAAACGGGCGTAACGGCGGACACGATGATGCCACTGCTGCAACCGATCCTCAAAAAGGATATGGCTATTTAATAGATACACTTGGTGCTAGAATGTTGCAAACAGATACACCAGAGTATATGATAGAGTATCTGCGCAAAAGAGGCATGCACGAATAGTAAATTCTTGATTTATAATATAGAGTGTATATGCACAATAAGGGGAGGCTGTGACGGCCTCCCCTTATTTGTGTAGCATATTAAGGTCTACTTATTCTTTATCTTTGTTTGCTTGGTAATCGGCATTAAGACCCTTTAGAATTTCGTCTGTAATGTCAAGACCTGCCGAACCATTAAGAACCGAGTTCTTGTTTAGGATAAGAGTATATTTACCATCAGCGTTAAACTTTGTTAGATACTCTTCGATGTTATTAAGAACATTGTTAAGCATTACTTGCTCCTCTTCGCCTAGTTCAGAAAGCATTTTGTCTCTGTATGCGATAAGATTTTGCTGCTCCTTTTCTAGGTTAGCATTCATCTCCTCTGCCTGCGAACGAGTCACAAGACCCTTTTGCACTTTGTTTTGGAAGTCTGAAGCCTTGCCCGAGAACGAACGACCTTTGTTCTCTAGTTCTGCACTAGCTTTAGTTGCTTTTGCTTGGTACTTTTGGCTAGCGTCAACATAAAAGTCATACTTACTAACTAGTGAATCCATATTCACATAAGCGATTGATAGTTCAGAACTTTGAACCGTTGCCGATGGCTCTGTCGCAGCCGTAGTAGCTGGTGTTGTGTTACAACTTGCTATCGCAGCTGCCGATATAGCAAGTGAAAATAGAATCTTCTTTGTCATAGGTTGTTCTAATAAATTATTTATTGGTGACAAAAATACATAAAGTTTACAATTTATACTATAATTAGAGCCTTTTTTTTACATTCAAAACCACTATTAACCCAAAGAGCGTAACGATAATAGTGTATCGGTTGCATAGCAGGTTAATAATTATTACTTTTGCTAGGGCTCAAACCAGTTATTGAGCCCTAAGATAACAACGATTGATATGTACGAATATATTAAAGGAGAGGTAGCGGCTCTTGAGCTATCACGTGTAGTAATAGAGTGTGGCGGAATTGGCTACTCGGTAAATATTTCGCTAACCAGCCATGGCGAACTTTCGCAGGTGCAAGAGGAGGCGATAACAAAACTGTTTATCCACCAATATCAGGTGCGAGACGATTTGCCCGTGCTGTTTGGTTTTACCTCGTGGAACGAGAGAGAGATATTTAGAATGTTAGTTGCCGTGTCGGGAGTGGGTGGTGGTACTGCCCTCAATATATTATCGACATTCTCGGCAGCCGACCTTAGAACCATTATCTCAACGGGCGATAGTGTGGTTCTAAAAAAGGTGAAGGGGCTTGGGCAAAAAACAGCCGAGAAGATTATTGTAGAGCTACGAGACAAGATTATTAAGGTAGACACGGGAGCGGCTAGTGGCAGCACTGTTGCACCAACCGAGGGGCACGTTACAAAAAATTCGGCAGCATACGAAGAGGCTCTTTCGGCACTCACTATGCTTGGTTTTGCCAAAGGAGTTTCGGCAAAGGCACTCGACAAGGTGGTGGAGCAAATGCCAAAAGCAAAGGTCGAGGATTTGGTGCGTATGACACTCAAGAGCCTATAACAAAACTACTAGCTACTAGACACTTAATCAATTTTGGTTGGGAATTTAAAAATTTATAAGTAGCTTTGTAGCTATTAATTAGAAATTATATAACAGAAAAATAGATAAAATGGGACTATTAGAAGGAAAAGTAGCAATCGTAACTGGTGCTGCACGTGGTATCGGTAAGGCGATAGCACTAGCTTATGCAAAAGAGGGTGCAAATGTAGCATTCACAGATCTTGCAATTGATGAGAACGCTCTAGCTACCGAGGCTGAGATTAACGCTCTAGGTGTAAAGGCTAAGGCTTATGCATCGAACGCAGCATCGTTTAGCGACACTCAAGAGGTGGTAGCTAAGATTGCTGAGGATTTTGGCCGTGTTGACATTCTTGTTAACAACGCAGGTATCACTCGTGACGGTCTTATGATGCGCATGAGCGAGGAGCAGTGGGATCTAGTTATTAACGTGAACCTAAAGTCGGCTTTCAACTTTATTAAGGCTTGTACTCCAATTATGATGAAGCAAAAATCGGGTAGCATTATCAACATGAGCTCGGTAGTAGGTGTTTCGGGTAACGCAGGACAGAGTAACTACTCGGCATCTAAGGCTGGTATGATTGGTCTTGCTAAGAGTATTTCACAAGAGCTTGGTTCTCGTGGTATTCGTGCTAACTCTATCGCTCCAGGTTTCATCATTACAGAGATGACTGGCCAGCTTAGCGAAGATGTTAAGAAAGAGTGGGCTAACAAAATTCCACTTAAGCGTGGAGGTACTCCAGAGGATGTTGCAAACGTATGTATCTTCCTTGGTTCAGACCTATCATCTTATGTTTCGGGACAGGTTATCAACTGTTGTGGTGGTATGAACATGTAATTTTGCTCACCTCTAGCAATAGAGGATCGAGAATATAAAAAATAGGCAGACTTCGATTGTGAAGTCTGCCTATTTTTGTGTTATAGAGGGAGTATCCAAATTTAGCATAATCGTAATAAAATACCAAAAATTGCCTTTTATTCGCTCTCTCGCACTACCCTATCAATGATATTACAACAATCGTCATAACCAAACCCTCGCCCCATAGCAAAACGAAGGAGCTTACCCTTTAGGTCGTAGCTACTAGTGCTTTTGGTTGATGCCGCTTTTTTGCGTATTAGCTCCTCTAGCCTAGCATCACTATCCTCGCCACTGCTTAGTTGTGCAAGAGCGTTTTCGATTAGCGAAGATGGTATTTTTTTAGTCCTAAGGGCTGCCGATATTTTATGCCTACCCCACATTGCTCGACTCTTTGAGCGCACAAAACTCACGACATAGCGTTCTTCGTTCAAAAAACCTAGCTCAACAAGGCGAGCACATATCTTCTCTCTCTCGCCATATGATACTCCATAGCCTGTTAACAGTCGTTCGACATCGCTACTAGCACGTTCGGCAAGCGAGCAATAACGAGCCATGCGAGCAAACGCTTGCTCGGGAGTCACCTCCCTTTTAGCCTTTTTTTGATATTCGCCCATTGTTACATTTTTTGTGCTATCACCATGCGATCTTTGGCGTGTAGGTCTTTGTGTAGCTCAACATTTGTGTACCCCATATTCTCTAACATTGCAACAGTCTCTTTGCCCATAGCCTCGTTTATTTCGAACAGTAAATAGCCTTTACTATTTAACGAAGCAAGTGCTTTTTGAGCAATGACCCTGTAAAATATTAGTGGGTCATCGTCCGAAACAAATAGCGCACCTAGTGGCTCGTGGTCATACACCTTGGGGCTCATTAACTCTCGTTCGCTATCACATATATATGGTGGGTTACTCACTATTGCGCTGTAACCCAAATCTATATCGCTAGATAGTATATCGCAATGGAACAAACGAACTCTAGCTCCTAGTTTTTGGGCATTATGTGCCGCTTGAGATAGGGCTTGCTGCGATATATCACACGCCTCAACCTCTAGTGCATCACACTCCAGCGCAAGGGTAATGGCAATTGCTCCGCTACCCGTGCCAATATCTAGTACTTTGCCCTGCAAGCATCGTTGCAAGGTGTGGCGCACTAGCTCTTCGGTTTCGCCACGTGGAATAAGAACCGATGGGCTAACATCAAACTCTCGCCCATAAAACTCCTCTTTACCAATAATATACTGCACAGGCACTCCGCTAGATAGCTGCTCTACAACTTTGTCTATTGCCTCACCGTTAACCACCATGCGCTGTGGTTCTAACATTAACTCACGCTTGCCAACACCCTCTACCGACTCCAAAACCAAGAGGGTGATAGCACGTGCTTCACCCTCGTTTTCGAATGCCAATATTTGGCTTAATATTTTATTATAACACTCCTTAATTGTCATCTATTTAGGATTTAGAACAATGAAAGGTATAATCATCTCCTCCATAGAGATACCACCGTGCTGGAACGTGTTTTTGTAGTAACGCACATAGTGGTTATAGTTGTTAGGGTATGCCAAGAAATCGTTGTTCGATGCAAACACATATGACGAACTTAGATTGCTCTTTGGCAAGCCTGCCTTTTCGGGATCGGTTATTTGGAACAACTGCTTTGAGTTGAACGAAAGGTTCTTGCCCGTTTTGTAGCGCAAGTTTGTAGAGGTTTCACGATCGCCCACAATCTTGATTGGGTTATTAACGTGTACTGTACCATGATCCGAAGTAATTACTACGGTATGCCCTTTGGCAGCTAGCAGACGAATAATCTCGAGCAGGTCTGAGTGCTCGAACCACGAACGAGTAAGCGAACGAAACGCTGCCTCATCCTCGGCAAGCTCACGAATGATTTCGGTATCGGTGCGAGCATGCGATAGAATATCCAAGAAGTTATATACAATTACCGAGAAGTCTGCCGAATAGACCTTTGATATGTTATCAATTAGTTTTTTACCTGCCTCGGAGCGCACAAGTTTCTCGAAGAATAACTTTTCTTTGCGACCATAGGATTGAAATTGACGATTCAAGAACTCCTCCTCGTATAGGTTCTTACCACCCTCTTCGCTATCGTTTAGCCATAGCTTAGGCATAATGCGATCTATATCTAGCGGCATAAGACCCGCAAAGATAGCATTACGTGCATATTGAGTAGCTGTTGGCAAGATACTACAATAGAAATCTTCGCTAGCAATATCAAACAACGACCCCATCACTGGGCGTATCATACACCACTGGTCGTAACGAAAATTATCGATTAGCAGTAGCGTAGTTTTATTACCCTTGTCGATAACCGGAAAAACCTTGTTGCGCATTATATTGTGCGACATGACTGGTTTGTCGAGCCCTTTGCCCGAGATCCAATCGATGTAGCTGTCTTTAATAAACTTGGCAAACTGACTATTAGCCTCGTTTTTTTGGTAGCGCACCACCTCTTGTATTGAATTGTCGGTCGAGTCACCCAATTCGATGTCCCAACTCACAAGTTTTTTGTAGATATTCACCCAATCATCAAAACTATTTGCGCTCGAAAACGAACTAGCAATTTGACTAAACTCGCTACGATAGTCCGATGTACTTTGCTGAGTAACAAGCTCGTCACGGTGTACGTTCTTTTTAATTGACAATAGTACTTGGTTGGGATTTACGGGTTTAATTAGATAATCGGCAATTTTTGAACCTACCGCACGGTTCATAATATCCTCTTCTTCGCTCTTAGTCACCATAACAATGGGCGTAAGTGGCGATATTTCTTTTATTTTGGTAAGTGTTTCGAGACCTGTAATACCGGGCATCATTTCGTCCAAAATAATGAGATCGAACGAGTTGCTCGACACCATATCAACTGCATCGAAACCATTATTACATACATCGATAGTGTATCCTTTGTTCTCAAGGAACATTATGTGTGGTTTTAGTAGTTCAATTTCATCGTCTACCCACAATATATTTACATCCATATTGACTATTTTTTTGACTAATTACAAAGGTAATAATTCTTACTACTAAAACATCTAACTAATACTATTTATTTTATGGGTAACAAAATATGTTATAGAATACTTAATTAGCACTTTTTAACTAATAAATTTATATCTTTGTTAACTGAAAACTCAAATTTGACTACCAAAAATAATGAAAAACATAGGAAAAAACCTTGCGATTGCTCTATCGGCGGTAGCACTTTCGTCGTGTGCCGAAGAAAAAAAACCAAATATTATATTTATTCTTGCCGATGATATGGGCTATGGAGATGTTAGTGCGCTTAATCCAGACTCTAAGATCTTGACGCCACATATTGATGGTATGGCACAAAACGGTGTACTATTTACCGATGCACACACGTCTTCGGCAGTGAGCACACCAACTCGTTATGGGTTTTTAACAGGACGATATAACTGGCGTAGTACATTAAAATCGGATGTTGTGAGCGGTTACTCTCGCCCAATTATCGACAGCACACGCACCACAGTAGCATCTATGCTAAAGCGAGGAGGATATACTACGGCATGTGTAGGTAAATGGCACTTGGGCTGGAACTGGAACTTTACCGAAGAGCCAACAAACATTAACGAGCTATCGGCAAATGGCAAGGGCGTGATAGACTTCTCGACCCCAATCACGGGAGGTCCTACGTCGCTAGGTTTTGATTATTTTTATGGCTTTAGCGGCTCGCTAGATATGCCCCCATATGTGTATGTAGAAAATGACAAAGTTACCTCGCTACCCAATCGTGAAACATTCGATGGTGGAAAATATACATGGTGGCGCAAAGGGCCTACTGGTGGCGACTTCGACCACGAGCAGTGCTTGCCCAACCTAACCGACAAGGCGATAGCGTTCATCAAGCGTGAGGCACAGAGCGATAAACCATTCTTTTTGTATGTTCCATACCCGGGGCCACACACTCCTATACTACCTACCAAAGAGTGGCAAGGCAAGTCGGGGCTAAACCCATATGGCGATTTTACAATGATGGTAGATAGCGAAGTGGGAAGAATTTTATCGGCACTAAAAGAGAGCGGAATAGACGAAAACACAATGGTAGTATTTACAACCGACAATGGGTGTTCGCCAGCAGCAAAGATAGACGAGCTAATTGCAGATGGCCACTACCCTAACCACATTTACAGAGGCCATAAAGCAGACCTATTCGAAGGTGGACATCGTGTGCCTTGTGTTGTAAAGTGGAGCGGTAGCAAAGTGGGTGCATCGTCACAGACAATATGCCTAACCGACTTTTTTGCAACTTTTGCACAAATAGCAGGTGTCGAAATTAGCGATAACGAAGGCGAAGATAGCTACTCTATATTAACAGCAATTGAAGATCCTGCACTAAGCACTCCAATTAGGGAGGCGACTGTTCATCATTCGATTAACGGATCATTTGCAATACGAGTGGGTGATTGGAAACTATTGACCGTTCCTTCGTCGGGCGGATGGAGCGCACCATCTCCCAACTCAAAAGATGTTGACTGGGATGCTATGCCACCAATGCAGCTATATAACCTAAAGGATGACCCTAGCGAAACAACAAACCTGTATGCACAACAACCTGAGAGGGTTGAGCAAATGAAAGATTTGTTGGTAAAATATATTGAGCAGGGACGTAGCACCGAGGGCAAGCCACAAAAGAACGATGGCGAGTACCCTTGGCGACAAATAAAACCGTTACTTGATTAATTATTATAAAATATTAGTTATCTTTGTGGGTATGAGGACAAGGAGATATATAGTTGCGCTTGTGTTGATGGTGATATATTCGCTATCGATGGGGCATGCTATGTACCACCACCAGCTACACGCCATGCTCTCGGGCGACCATAGCCACGGCGTGTGTCTATGCCAAGAGAACGGTGCTTGCCCTTGCTCGCAAGAGAGCCACCACACCCACAACGATAACTGCAATCACGAAGCACAAAGATGCCACGATATTAGCAGCCAAACTAGCTGTGCATGTATTGACCATATGCCTGATTCGCAGCACCGTTGCAATGCCGACAACGAGTTTATTCACTCCGAAAACAAGCTACGCCTATCGGTACCACAGGTTGATATTCTACCTGCTTTGGTGTGTGCAGTACTGCAAATGGGCAACCTACAAAACAGTTATAAAACAGAGCTCGACACAGAGCCCCAAATTCCGATATACTCTATTCTAGTAGAGTCCGATAGCCCACTCAGGGCACCTCCTACAATCTCTTAATATACTAAAAATATAGTTAATGACACTTGGCACACTAGCCACGGTGTTTAATCGTGTATATTACAGAGAAATTATGAAAAGATATATTTTAATCTTTTTGCTTAGTTTAGTATCTATATTTGAACTACAAGCAGAAAGTATAAGAGGAGTTGTACTTGCCAAAGAGGATGGAAGTGCAACAAAACCACTAGCTGGCGCAATCGTTGGCTGGGCAGATAGCAATAGCGCTACAATTACCGATGGGAGCGGTGAATTTTCGATAGCATCAAACAAAACAACCAATTTATTAGTTGCCTCGTTTACGGGATACCTTAGCGACACTATCACTGTTACGAAGGGTGCAAAGGTAACCTTTACGCTCACACCCGATGCACTAAGGGTAGATGATGTTATGGTACAAAACCGCAAAAGCAACGGCATTTCGGCTCAGGCGATGGAGAAAAAAGAGTCTATCACCTTTGCAGGACTGTGCAAGATGGCGTGCTGTAACCTTGCCGAGAGCTTTGAGAATAGCGCATCGGTAACGGTGGGTTACTCAGATGCAGTGTCGGGAGCAAGACAAATCAAACTACTTGGATATTCGGGCACTTACACCCAAATGCTAGACGAAACTCGCCCTATAATGCGAGGTCTATCTAGCCCCTATGGGCTAGAGTACACACCCGGAATGTGGCTACAAGGCATACAAATATCAAAGGGTGTAACATCGGTAGTGAATGGTTACGAGGCACTAACGGGGCAAATTAACCTAGAGCACCGCAAGCCAACAGACGAAGATCCGCTCTTTGTCAATCTGTTTTTGAGTGACGAGCTACGCACCGAGGCAAACATTACATCGGCGCACCAAATCAATAGCAAGCTATCGACAATAGTGCTTGCACACGTCTCGCAAGATCAGATGGAGATAGATCATAACGATGATGGATTTTTGGATATGCCACTAAAAAGACAGTATAACCTAGCTAATAGATGGTTGTATGTAGCAGATAATGGCGTTCAAATTAGATATGGTATTCGTGGCTTGTACGAAAAGCGTGAGGGCGGAATGGTAGATTTTACATCTCGTGACTTTAACTCGCTTAGCAGCTATGGGTCGAGCATCGAGAACAAAGATTTTAACACCTACCTAAAGGTTGGTATCCCCGTAAAGCAAAACACATTGCTAGAGGGCGAGGCAGGTTTTGAGGACGAAACCACATCGAACATAGCATTTGTGGCAGACTACGTGCTGCACGAGCAAGAGGCATTCTTTGGAATTAAAGATTTTTATGGGCAGCAACATTCGGCATACCTTAATACGCTGTATCAAATTAACTTTGGAGCAAAGCACCAGCTCATTAGTGGTGCTACGTTCACTGCCGATTTGTATGACGAGACCCTTGACGATAGATTTATTCCTAGCCCCGGTGCCGATATTAAGACAAATAGCTATATGCTAGATCGCAACCTTGTTACTACGGGTCTATTTAGCGAATACACCTTTAAGCTAGACGATAAATTTAGCGCAGTAGCAGGTATTCGAGGCGACTATAACAACCAGCATGGCTGGATGTTTACCCCACGTGGCCACATTAAATGGCAAATTACACCCGGCGGTACGCTACGAGCATCGGCAGGTGTGGGCTATCGTATTATGTCGCTAGTAGGCGATAATATTAGTATGCTAGCTACGGGTCGAGAGATTTCGTTTGCCGAGAACCTTAACCCACTAGAGCGAGGTTTTACAGCAGGTGGATCATACACACAAACATTTACACTACTGGGCGACGAGGCGGCATCGATTAGCGTAGATTACTTTAGGAGCCAATTCTCCGATCAAGTTGTTGTTGACCAAGAGAGCGATTCTAAGCGATTTTTGCTTTATAACCTAGAGGGAGATTCATATACAAACACCTATCAAATAGATTTTAGCTGGGAACCACTCACACGACTAAACTTGTTTGCAACATATCGTTATAACGATACTCGATTGACACTCAAGGATGGCATTGAGGTTGAGACTCCGCTAGTAGATAGATTCAAGGGGCTCGTGAATTTGCAATATGCGACCAAGTTTGACCGATGGATATTTGATGCTACGGCTCAAATAAACGGACAGAGCAGGCTACCTGTACAGGATGGTAATATTGCCGTATCGGAATATTCGCCCGTATACCCAATGTTCTTTGCTCAGGTAACAAAAAAGTTTAAAAAACTAGACGTATATCTAGGTTGTGAGAATATTGGTAACTATCGCCAAGACAACCCAATACTATCGCCAAGCGAGCCATTCTCTACAAAATTTAACTCTACTGTTGTGTGGGGTCCTATTATGGGGCGCAAATTCTATGCGGGGCTTCGATTTACGCTATAACAAACACATATTTAGAATAGTAAACAATAAAAACATTCAAAAACTCAAATATAAAAAGCTATGAAAAAGGTATTATTTATGTTGGTTGCAATGGCTACGGTTGCCACTCTAGCAGCAAAAGAGAAAAAAAGAGAGACTGTTACAATGAAAGTTAACTTGCATTGCGATAAGTGTGTTAACAAAATTGAATCGTCTATCCCCTTTGAAAAGGGAGTAAAAGATTTGGACGTAAACTTAGAAAAGGAGTGTGTGAGCGTAACTTATGATCCTGCAAAAACCGACTCTACAAAAATTGCAAAAGCAATTACAAAGTTAGACTTTAAAGTTGAGTAATAGACCAGTAGGCTAGCGAGTGGGCAACCATTCACTAGCCTATTTATTTTAGTTGAAATATAACACAAAACAAAAAAACACAAATTTTCATAGTATTTTAATACTAAAAGCGTTATCTTTGCGGTTTAATTCCTATTGCTAAGTAGGAGCTATATTTTGTTTTAAGGAGAGGAAAGTAATGTTACAACCTAGTGAAATAGTAGGTTATGCTGCAAAAGCGGCTAAAGTTAAAGGTGGGTATAATATAAGTAAAACACTTATACTCAGCTTTTTGGCAGGTGCACACATAGCAATGGCAGGCACAATTGCTATATTAATTGGCTATGGTTTCCCATCGCTAGCTGCCGAAAACCCCGGTCTTATTAAACTATTGATGGGCGCAACATTCCCCGTTGGCCTTATGCTCGTCGTATTAACTGGTGGAGAACTATTCACTGGTAATACTGCATATTTTATTCCATCTGTCATGAATCATGAACAGAGATATACTAGGATGTTAAGAAACTGGGCGCTTGTATGGGGTGGAAACTTCGTAGGCGCACTTTTTTTTGGTTACTTTATGGTGCATCTACCACATGTGCTTGATGCAGAACCATGGCAAGCTGGAGTTGAAAAAATTGCATACGCAAAAACACATAATTCATTTTTTATCACAACCCTAAAAGGTATTGGAGCCAACTGGCTTGTGTGCCTAGCAATGTGGCAAGGAATGGCATCACAAACAGTTTCGGGCAAAATAGCTGGTATTTGGTGGCCTGTAATGGTATTCGTAGCAGCTGGTTATGAGCACTCTATTGCCAATATGTTCTTTTTACCAATGGCTATGTTCTCGGGCGCTAGCGACATGAGCATTGCCGATATGTTTATCAAAAATCTTATACCTGCAACACTAGGTAATATAATAGGAGGGGCACTATTTGTCGGCATGGCATATTGGTATACCCTTGGACGCAAAAAATAATAAATCTAATATATTAACATAAAACAACTATATAAAGATGAAGTATAATAAAGAAGCATGGGCTGGTTTCAAAGGCGGCGAGTGGCAACACGAGATTAACGTCAGAAACTTTATCCAGACAAACTACACACCATATTGTGGTGATGATAGCTTTCTTGTAGAATCAACAGATCGCACAAAGGCAGTATGGAACAAGCTAACAGAGATGTTCAAAGTAGAGCTAGAGAAAGGTATCTACGATGCTGAAACTAAAATGCCATCATCTATCGACGGCTATGGAGCAGGTTACATCGACAAAGAAAACGAGGTAATCGTTGGTCTACAAACAGATGCTCCTCTTAAGCGTGCAATCTTCCCAAAGGGTGGATGGCGTATGGTCGAGAATGCTCTTAACTCTTATGGCTATGAGCTAGACCCTATGACTAAGGAGATATTTACAAAATATCGTAAGACACACAACGAGGGTGTATTCTCGGCTTACACAGCAGAGATGGTTGCAGCTCGTCGTTCGGCAATTATTACTGGTCTTCCAGACGCTTATGGTCGTGGTCGTATTATTGGTGACTACCGTCGTGTAGCGCTATATGGTACCGAAGTACTTATTGCAGACAAGCGTTCTCAGCTAGAGCGTCTTGATATTCAAGGCATGACTGTTGAGATTATTCAGCAGCGCGAAGAGGTTAGCGAGCAAATTTCGGCTCTTAAGAGCTTTGAGAAAATGTGTGCGGCTTATGGTTTTGATGTAACTCAACCTGCTACAAACGCTCGTGAGGCGGTGCAGTTTGTTTACCTTTCATACCTAGCAGCTACAAAAGACCAAGACGGTGCAGCAATGTCGATTGGTCGTACATCTTCTTTTGTTGATATTTATATCCAAAAAGATATTGACGCTGGTATTATCACCGAGAGCGAAGCACAGGAGCTTGTAGATCAGTTTATTATCAAGCTACGTATTATTCGTTATATGCGTACTCCTGAGTACAACGAGCTATTCTCTGGTGACCCAGTATGGGTAACTGAGTCGCTTGGTGGCCAAGGTATAGATGGACGTACACTTGTTACACGTTCGTCGTTCCGTTACCTACACACACTATTCAACCTAGGCCCTGCACCAGAGCCAAACCTTACGGTTCTTTGGTCGGTAGATTCGCCACAAAACTGGAAGGATTTCTGTGCTAAGGTATCTATCAAGACATCGTCTATTCAGTATGAGAATGACGACCTTATGCGCCCTGATTATGGTGACGATTATGGTATCGCTTGTTGTGTTTCGCCAATGAAGATTGGTAAGCAAATGCAGCTATTCGGAGCACGTGCAAACCTTGCAAAGTGTCTTCTATATGCTATTAATGGTGGTCGTGACGAAATTACAGGTGTTCAGGTATCGCCAGTATACAAGCCTATTACATCGGAGTACCTAGACTACAACGAGGTAATGGAGCGCTTTAGACAAATGATGCGTTGGTTGGCTAAGGTATATGTGAATGCTCTTAAGATTATTCACTACATGCACGATAAGTACTCATATGAGGCTTATGAAATGGCTCTTCACGATCTTGACGTTGAACGTATTAGAGCAACGGGTATTGCAGGTCTATCAATCGTTACAGACTCGCTAGTTGCAATTCGTGATGCAAAGATTAAGGTTATTCGTGACGAGAGAGGTCTAGCAGTAGACTTTGAGCGTGAGGGTGACTACGTACCATTTGGTAACAACTGCGACGAGACTGACAATGTAGCAATTGAGATTACAGAGCAGTTTATGGAGTATCTTCGCCAGCACGAGACATACCGTAACGCTAAGCCTACTCAGTCTATCCTAACAATCACATCTAACGTGGTTTATGGTAAGAAGACAGGTACTACACCATGTGGTCGTGGTAGCGGTACACCATTTGCTCCGGGTGCAAACCCAATGAATGGTCGTGACACATCGGGTGCGCTTGCATCGCTTGCATCGGTTGCGAAACTTCCGTTCCACCAAGCAAATGACGGTATCTCATACACATTTGGTATTGCACCAGCTGCGCTAGGTAAAGATCTTGCAACTCGCATTAACAACATGGTTACGCTACTTGATGGTTACTTTACACCAAACGGTGGCCAGCACCTAAATGTTAACGTGTTTGACAAGGAGCTACTTATCGACGCTATGGAGCACCCAGAGCTATATCCACAGCTAACAATTCGTGTATCGGGTTATGCAGTTAACTTTAACAGACTAACGCGCGAGCAACAGCTAGATGTTATCTCAAGAACAATCTCTAGCAAAATATAATAACTAACAATGAGAGTACACTCATTAGAGAGCTTTGGCACAGTTGATGGCCCCGGTGTAAGATTTATAATCTTTACACAGGGCTGCCCTCTGCGCTGCCTCTACTGCCACAATCCCGACACTTGGGATAGCAAAGGTCAGGCACGCCAAATGAGCCCACAAGAGCTTTTTAGCGAGGTATCAAAATACCGAGCATATATTGCCAAAGGGGGAGTTACCGTATCGGGTGGTGAGCCACTATTGCAGGCTAGCGAGGTGAGGGAATTGTTTGAGTTATGCCAAAAAGATGGGCTGCACACAGCACTAGACACGTCGGGAGCAATCCTAAATGACGAGGTGAAGGAGCTGTTAAAGGTTACCAACTTGGTGCTTTTAGATATTAAATCCATAGATGTAGAGCGCAACCACAAAGTGAGTGGCGGTGGGTCGCTAGACCGAACTATTGCATTTTTGGACTACCTACAAAGCAATGGCATAGCAACATGGGTTCGCCATGTGGTTGTTAAAGGGTATACCGACAACGACAACGACCTTGATGCTCTTGCAAAATTTATTGAGAAGTACAGCGTAGTGGAGCGAGTAGAGATTCTGCCCTACCATAGGCTAGGAGTTTCTAAGTATGAGGCACTAGGAATTGACTACCCTCTTTTGGGTGTCGAGGAACTCGAAGATGAACGAATCGAAGAGATAAAAGCCAAATTTACCCACTTGCAAAAGTAATCATTGTTATTATATACATAAAAAAGACCAACGAGTTTAAATGCTCGTTGGTCTTTTTTTTATTACTATTCTATAATAAAATCTTGTGGAGTCACAATATTTATGGCAAGTTGCACCATAACGCAAAATTGAGAGGGCATTAAAAAGAAGATTATTATTTATAACATCGCACAACATGTAATCTTTCCCAAGTCATGTTTAGCTATACTTTAAACAGCTACGGTATGTGTAATTCGATTCTAATTTTACTTGGACTCTAGTATTTATTTACCTATTACAAACACAGAATGTAGCAGATACAAAAAAAGAGGTTACCATAAATGATAACCTCTTTGGGTGGACGAGCGGTTTCGAACCGCCGACCTTCAGAACCACAATCTGACGCTCTAACCAACTGAGCTACGCCCACCATATAAACCCATCTTGATGGCAAAACCCTCAAAACGTTGACAAAGATAGAGAGAATATATATTATCTCCAAATTTTATTCGATTTTTGTGTTATTTTTTTTCGTGGTGCTCTAAAAATTTAGCCCAAATTAGCTCTATGTGAAATAAATAGCTGTATGATCGTTTTTTTAATGTAAAAATTATTAGAAAATAGCTACCTTTGCTCTGTTATTATTATAATAGGTGTATTGTGCCCACACTATTTTGGGGGCGTGCTATTATTGTAGTGTATATAAAGAATTTATGATTACAAAAGACAAGATAAAGAGAGCATTAGAGGCTCTATGGCAGGTGGTATTGGTAGTAGCTGCCTTTTACTCGTGTGCATCGCCAGCTGCACCACAAGGTGGCCCAAGAGATTATGATCCACCAAGGATAATAGTTGAAGTACCATCTAACTATACAACCAAATTTGATTATAGTAGAGTAATTATCGAATTTGACGAGTACATAAACCTAAAAGATCAGCAAAAAAATATCATTATTTCGCCACCAATCACCCCTAGGCCAACTTTTACGATCAAGGGGCGCTCGGTAGTTATCGATATTGAAGCAAAGCTAGACTCGGCAACCACCTACACAATTAACTTTGGTAATGCAATTGTTGACAACAACGAAGGAAATGCACTTAACGACTATACCTACGCATTCTCGACAGGCGAAACGGTTGATTCGCTAGTTATGTCGGGGCTTGCAGTCAATGTAGAGACGGGCGACACGCTTATTGGCGCACTTGCACTACTATATAACAGCGTGCCCGACACCACTTGGGAGGGACAAGGCGAACTAGACTCAACGCTGTTTCTATCGAAAGTAATGGCAGTTGCACGCACAGACTCTAACGGTGTATTCCTTGCCACAAACCTCAAAGGTATAGACTACAAAGCGTATGTGATATTTGACAGCAACGGTAACAATAGCTACGAGCCGGGCGAGGAGCTAGTGGGAATAATGGATTCGACCCTTAACCCTCTACGCATGAAGTCCTTTAAGGTGTGGTATGACCCCTTGCGCCGTAAAATATCGGCAACACCACAGGTTACCTTTAAGCTATTTGGCGAAAAGCCAATGTATAAGCAAAACTTAGCCAATTCGGCGAGACAGTCGATGAGAGAGTTCTCGCTAGAGTTTTCGTCGGCAGACCCAGTTATCGACTCGCTTGTTATAGACTCGGTATATAACGATAGCCTAATTGTGCAACGCTCACAGTTTGGCGATACGATTAAGTACTGGATAGATATGCTACACGTACCCGACACACTAAAGGGACGAGTAGTGTACCACACAACCGACAGTATTGGTGGCGATACTGCTGTATCAAAAGCATTTAACCTCACATACACAAAGCCGCCTAAGCGCAAAAGAAACGAAGATGAGGATATGCCAAAGGTTAACCCATTCTCGGTAAATACTAGCGTATCTAAGCTAGTGAGCCCCGAAAAAGAGATTAGCTTTACGTTTGCATACCCACTTACGATGTTAGACTCAAGCCGCATTGTTCTAAAAGAGGAGATAGCCCAAAAGATGCCCGAGAAGATGACTCGTGAGCAGCGAGAACGCTTTGAGGCAGCTAGCAAAGGGCCCAAAGAGTACAGAGACAAAGCATTCAACATTGTGAGAGATAGTGCCAATATACTAGTGTGGCACTTGCGCACACAGCTAAACGAGGGGCTAGAGTATCAGCTAACGATACCCGACAGTGTGTTTGTGAATGTTCAGCGAGAGAAGAACGACACTTTGCGAGCATCGTTCACTACCCTATCTAGCGAAAATTCGGCTATGATGAGGCTAAATCTAAAAGGCGATTCTACAAGGTTCTTTATTATGGATCTTTTGGACAAGAACAACAATATTGTAGTTAAACGCAAGTTAATTAAGGTGGGAACACACGAAATTAAGTATATACCAGCAGGCGACTACAAAATTCGATTTACCGAAGACCTTAATGCCAATGGTGTGTGGGATACAGGTTCGCTAGTTGAGTCACGAAATGCCGAACGCATTGCATTTATGAGCGACAAAGAAAGCGGCACTTCGCTTTTCACCACTCGTGATAACTGGGAGATGGAGCTAGAGATAAACCTAGATGAGCTAATCCCAATATTGGGCAAACAAGAAGACACAGAGCCCACAACACAAGAACAAGAGGCAGAAAAGATAGAGGAGGTAGAAGAGGCAGCAGAAAAGATAGAAGAGAATGAATAGATTAATAGTACTAATAGTAGCGATGGTGTTATCAACCACACTGTCGGCACAACACTACTTTGGAGTAAAGGGTGGCTTTGGTGGAGGATCAATCAACATAAAGCCAACACCCGAGAAAGAGACCGTTTGGGGCTTACCAACCTATGGTATTTCGTACCGATATATTGGTGGAGATTTGTATTTTGGAGGTATCGAAATAAACCTACAATACACACAAAGAGGTTATCGAACGCTCGACATAACAGAGATAGAAGGGGGCGGAGAAAACATAGACTCATATACACGCAGAGTGAACACCGTTGAGATACCGTTTATGTGGCATCCATATTTTCATATGTTCAACGAAAAGGCAACTGTGTTTTTTAATGCAGGCCCATACTTGGGATATAATGTTAGCTCAACCTACGAACATGCTAACAACGTAGATGGAGTTACGAGCACAGGCACCTATGAATGGGACCCACACAAGGACAATAGATATGAGTATGGCTTGATGGGGGGCGTTGGTCTAGGAATAGACATCACTAGCTATATAGATGTGCAGGCAGAGTTTAGATATACGTTCTCATTTACCGACATATACAAAACTCCCAACAAATACCCCGGTAACCCTTCGCAGTCGCCACTAACGCTAATGAATTTTACGTTTGGCGTAAACTACAAATTTGCAGGTGTTGGTTCGCTACGATCTAAGCGCAAAGAGCGAGAGGCAATCAAGCAAATGGATAAACAAATAGAACAGATAAAAGCGGCTAGCCAAGCCCAACAAAACAATAACACAGTGGTAGAACCTCAGCAGCAGGAGCAAGCTACTACTACACAAAGTGAAACAGATAGAAATAAATAGAATTATGGAGACAACAGTAACAACTAGACAGCTAAAAATATCTCGTCAAATTCAGCGTGATATTAGCGATATATTCATTAAAGAGGGTGCAGACCTAATTCGTGGTACAATGGTATCGGTAACGGTGGTGAGAATGAGCCCCGATCTTTCGCTAGCAAAGGTATATCTTTCGATATTCCCTTTTGAGCGCAGTGCACAAATGATGGAGGCGATTCGTGCAAATGCACATCAGCTACGCTTTGCTCTTGCAAAGAGAATGAAGAACCAAATTAAGAGCATACCCGAGGTTGCGTTCTTTTTGGATGACTCACAAGACTATGCAGCTAAGATTGACACTATCTTTAAGGAGAGAGTTGATATTAAACCCCTAGAAGAGGACGAGGAGTAATTCTCTACAAATAGCAAACGATGAGAGATAGCTGGATACAGAGAAAATTTGCATTAGCATACCTTAGAGCGCCCAAGTCACACTCGATCATAAACCTAATATCGATTGTGAGTGTTATAGCTGTGGCTATTCCTACGGCTGCTATGGTTGTATTGCTCTCGGTGTACAATGGTCTTGACGATTTGCTAAAGTCGATGTATCAAGGCTTTGACCCCCAGATTAGAATCACTTCGGCAGAGGGTAAATATTTTGACCCCCAAGATGTGATGACAAAGCTATCGACACTAGAGGGTGTAGAGGCCGTGAGCCACTACATCGAAGATAATATATTGGCAAGCTATCGAGATAGGCAATATATTGCCACAGTGCGTGGGGTTGACACACTATACCCCGCCATTGTACCTATCGAAGATATGGTAATATCGGGCACATACAAAACCAAGATAGGCACCATGGAGGCTGCCGTTGTGGGTGCAGGTGTAGCATATCAGCTTGGAGTAAATGCTGTTCTTAGGAACTCTATTAAGCTAATTGCTCCATCGAGCGAGAGCGAAACGTTTATTCCCGGCTCGCAATTCCGCAGCAGAAATGTTATGCCCGAGTCTGTATTTGCTATTGATGCACAAACCGATGGCAAGTACATAATTACCTCGATAGAGCTAGCTCGTGAGCTGTTTGGCAAAGATGGCGAAGTTTCGGCAACGGGGCTTTTGCTTGCTCAAGGGACAGACGAGAGCGATTTTCAAGAGCAGCTAATTGCTACACTTGGCAAAGAGTACATCGTAAAAAACCGATATGAGCAAAAAGAGACACTATACACTATCATGCGCTACGAAAAGCTAGCTATATATATGATAGTGATGTTGGTGTTGCTTATTGCTTCGTTCTCGCTTGTGGGCTCGTTGATTATGCTCATCGAGGACAAAAGAGGCGATATTAAAATGTTATATAGCGTTGGTGCAAACCGAAGCTTTGTTTGTGGAGTATTTACCCTAGAGGGTTTTTATATAGTTGCCACTGGAATTGTGGTTGGTATGGTGATTGGGGTATCGCTAGTTGTAGCACAAAATGCATTTGGCATTGTGGGTATAGGTGGCGAAACTATGGTAATAGATCACTACCCTGTAAGGCTTAGTCTCACCGACCTTGTGGTTACGGGGCTTAGTGTTGCGGGTGTGGGTTATCTTATCTCGCTACTCACTTCGAGAGCGATGGTCAAGAGAGTCTAAAATTTAGATGAAATATGATTAAGAGAGTATTTGCAACAATATTGGTAATATTAGCATTTTGTAGGTGCAGCAGCCAGAGCGAGAAACTAATTAACGAAGATGACCTAAAGGGCATCATTAGCGAAGTGCTCATGGCTGAGGTCTATGTTATTAACAACGAAGACCTAAACACAAACGACTCGCTAGACTATTATAGCCCAGTACTCGAGAAGTATGGTTATAATGTCAAAGATTTGGAGTATACACTAGGGCGATATGCTCTGCGCAAAAGTAGTGTACTAGGGCCAATTCTCGACAAAATTTCTATTGAGTTCGATAGCCTAAAAAGACTATATGACTACCGTGGCGAACTACTTGCGACACTATCTAAGCTATCGAAAGAGAATGCCAAAAAGGTGGTTTATTTTCAGGATAGCCTTATTTTAAAGAACAAGAAAGATAGCATACTTTTGTATGAGTTTGAAGTTCCAACATACTGGAGCGGAGAATACGAAATAACCTATAACTACACAATAGACTCAACCTCGTCAACTGGGGCATACTCGCTTTCGTACTACTCGATTGACACAGTGTCGGGGCTAGCCTCTAGCACAGGTAGATATTGGATGCTAAGAGCAGTGGACGATCGCCAACTCAAATCATCGATGGTGGTAGATAGCCGCAACAGAGATGTTATTCGATATACACTACCACGTGGCAAGGCTGGCAAAGGTAAACTAAACATGCGCATCGACTCGCTTATGGTTACATTTACCCCTATTGACGACTACATCGAAAAGGACTACCTAGATAGTTTGATTCGCAGAGTTAATTTTAGTGGTTTTAATCGCCAGTTAAACGAAACGTTTAGCACGCCAACTATGCCAACAGCAGATAGTGCTGTATATGAGTGGGTAAAGCATGTAGATTCGCTAACAAATAAGATTATAAAGAGGGGTGTAGATATTCCGCTTGAGGTAAAAAAATAGATATTATATGAGAAAGATAGCAGCACCACTAGCATTTATTGGTGGAGAGATTATAAAAAATGTGATTGTAGAGCTTGATGGCGAGGGCAAAATTATATCAATCGAAAAAGAGGTATCAAACATTGATAGCCACAGCAACACCGAGTACCATAATGGTATGTTGGTAGCTGGTTTTGTAAACTGTCACTGTCACCTAGAATACTCTTATGTAAAAGGTATGATTCCACCGGGTGGTGGTTTGCCCGAGTTTATTCGCTCGATAATTGAGATTAAGATTGCAGCCAAGACACCAGAGAGCACTATGATTAGCGAGGCTCAAAAGTGGGACAAAGTAATGGCTAGCGAGGGTGTTGTTGCAGTGGGCGATCACAACAACAACGACTATGTATATGGCGTTAAGGAGCAGAGCCAAATATGTTATAAGACTTTTGTCGAGATGTATGATTTCGATGGCAAGAGTAGCGACGAAACATTTGCAATTGGCATGGAGCGTGTAGCCGAGCACAAACGCCGTGGGCTAGATGCGTCTATTGTTCCGCACGCTAACTACACAATGGAGCAACGTTTGATTGGCTTGACGGGTGGCGAAAAAGTGTCGGACAAAGGCATAAAGGCAGACGGTATCTTGTCTATTCACTTTAAAGAGTCGGTTGCTATGGCTGGCGAAAATGAGCTTAGCGAGGTAGTGCCAAACCTATCGGCAGAGCGTGATAGCATACTGCTTGTGCACTCGATATATGCATCGAGAGACGATATAAAGACTGCAAAGGCAAAGCTAGGCGAGCGCATGTGTGTGGTTGTGTGCCCAATGTCTAACCTATATATCGAGAATAACATAGCCGATATTGATATGATGCTAGAAGAGGGGGTAAACATAACCATTGGTACCGATAGCCTATCGTCAAACACAACTCTTTCGATGTTAGAGGAGGTTAAAACACTTGTAGCACGTGGTTACTCGCTAGAGCAAACGCTTGGTTGGGCAACACAAAACGGAGCAAATGCGCTTTGTATTGCAGACTGGGCAGGTGACCTAAAAGAGGGTTTGCGCCCGGGGGTTGTGCTAATTGATGGTATTGACTTTGCTAGCAAATCATTAACAGAGGCTAGCCGTGCTAAAAGGCTAGCATAAAGGCAAAACAAATGGAAACAAAGCTATTTGATGAGATAATATTTGGGCCTATCAAAAGCCGCAGGCTTGGTGTGTCGCTGGGGGTGAATTTGCTACCAGTAGATGGCAAGCTATGTAACTTTAACTGCTGCTACTGTGAGTGTGGTTGGACACTATCACAAAAAGGATTGCGCTACAACGATGCCGATGCAGTAATTACAGCACTAGAGGCTAGGCTTTTGGAGGGGGAGCACATAGACGTTATTACCTTTGCGGGCAATGGCGAGCCTACGATGCACCCACGTTTCGAGGAGATTATAGACCGTACACTTACGCTCAGAGATAGACTATCGCCACACACCAAGGTGGCTGTGCTGTCTAACGCATCGATGCTAGGCAAAGATGGCGTGAGAGCTGCACTAGAGCGTGTAGATAGGGCTATGTTAAAAATTGACTCGGCAATCGACCACACAATAGAACTTATCAACGAACCAAAATATAACTATTCGCTACAAAAGGTGATTAGCGATATGAAACGCTTTACAGGTGAGCTAATCATTCAAACCATGCTACTACGTGGCGAGGTTAATGGCGAAAAGTTCGATAACACTAGCGAGCAAGAGTTAAAGGCATACCTAGATGTGGTTGCCGAGCTCAAGCCATCGCTAGTAATGCTATATACTATTGACCGCCCAACACCATCAAATTCGCTAGTGCAACTCACAAATGCAGAGCTTGATGTGGTTGCAGATAAAGTGCGAGAACTGGGCATCGAGTGCCAAGTATCCTATTTAAGATAGAGACAAAATGACACAAGAGCAAGAAAAAGAGCTAAAAGATAGGCTTGAGGAGCTAAAGAGATACCTTGCGCTAGAGGATAAAAAAGCACAAGTTGCCGAGCTAGAACTCAAGAGCCAAGGTGCCGAGTTTTGGAACGATGCATCGAGTGCCGAAGAGACACTCAAAGAGATAGCCGCCCTAAAGTGGTGGCTTTTGGCTGTTGACGAGCTAGAGAATAGCTTTGGCGAACTAGTAGTTATGAAGGAGTTTATAGCCGAAGGTTTGAGCGAACCTTCAGAACTAGAGAGTGGCTATAACTTGCTACTAGAGAACATAGAGCAGGTAGAGGTGCGCATGTCGCTATCGAGCCCCGAAGATGGCATGAGTGCCATTTTGGAGATTAACTCGGGAGCAGGCGGAACCGAAAGCCTAGACTGGAGCAATATGCTACTACGTATGTACACACGCTATGCCGAGCGTAGCGGCTATAAGTGTCGCATACTCGATATACAAGAGGATGGCATAGGAGTTAAGAGCGCCATGATAGAGATTGAGGGTGCATTTGCCTATGGCTATCTAAAGGGAGAGAGCGGAGTTCACAGGCTAGTGAGGCTCTCGCCATATGATTCGAGCAATCGCCGACACACAACATTTGCATCGGTGTTTGTGAGCCCATCGATTGATGACAATATCGAGATTGAGATTTCGCCTGCCGATATTCGCTGGGACACCTATCGTAGCGGTGGTGCAGGGGGACAAAATGTCAACAAAGTAGAGACTGGTGTTAGGCTTTACCACATTCCAACGGGGATTGTGGTCGAGAATACCGAAACTCGCTCGCAGCTCATGAACAAAGAGAATGCAATGAGGATTCTGCGTAGTAAACTCTATCAGGCCGAACTAGAAAAAAAGATGGCTCTACAACGAGAGCTAGAGGGTAACAAAAAGAAAATTGAATGGGGCAGCCAGATTCGTAGTTACACGCTACACCCATACAAGCTGGTGAAAGATCATCGCACACTCACCGAGAGCACATCGCCCGAGAGCGTACTGGATGGCGATATTGTACCATTCATTAAGAGTTGGTTAATGTCATAACCTAAATACTATAAAAATGAAAAAATTACTATTACTATCGCTTTTTGCGCTAACTGCTATGTTTGCGCAGGCACAAGACGGAAAAGAGATTTGGGCAAAATCTTATTTGGGCAAACAAGCTCCAGAGCTAAAGGTAGAAAAATGGCTAACTGATAAACCAGAGCTAGACGGCAAGTATATCTTGTTAGAGTTTTGGGCAACATGGTGCGGGCCTTGTCGCAAAGCAATTCCTAAGCTAAACGCTTTGCAGGCACAGTACAAAGATAAGCTAGTTATTATTGGCCTATCAGACGAAGAGGAGGAGAAAGTGCGCCAAATGGTATCGCCAAAAATGGAGTACACAAGCGCAATTGATACTCGTGCAATACTAAAGAGAGCATACGAGGTTAAAGGTGTACCACACGCTGTATTGATTAACCCAGAGGGTGTTGTTGTATGGGAGGGCTTCCCACAACTACCGGGCTATGAGCTAACACCTGAGGTTATGGGTAAACTATTGAAGTAAAGTTATAATGTCAGAGATAAAATATTACCATCACGCCCGATTCTCTACCGAGAGCGGTGCGGTGTTACCTTCGCTAAAGATTGCATACCAAACTTGGGGCACTCCATCGGCTAAGGGCGATAACATTATATGGGTGTGCCATGCTTTGACTGCTAACTCCGATGTGGCTGATTGGTGGCCGGGTTCGGTGGTAGAGGGTAAGTTTTTGGACCCTACAAAATATTTTATCATCTGTGCCAATGTTCTTGGCTCGCACTATGGTACTACGGGGCCTCTTTCGGTTAACGAGTCTACGGGCGAGCCATATTACAATGCCTTTCCTATGGTAACGGTGCGTGATGTAGTAGCAGCACACAAGCTACTAGCTGCACACTTGGCAGTAGAGAAAGTGCATGCGCTCATTGGTGGATCGATTGGTGGATTTCAGGCACTAGAGTGGGCAATTAGCTCGCCTAATTTTGCCAAACATCTAATTTTGCTTGCTACGGCTGCAAAGGCAAGCCCTTGGGCAGTAGCGATTAACGAATCGCAGCGCATGGCAATAGAGGCCGATTCGAGTTTTGGCGAACGTAGAGACGATGCAGGGCAAAAGGGTATGAAAGCAGCACGCTCGATTGCGCTTTTGAGCTATCGCACATCGAGAGCATATAACAAAACACAGGCAGAGAGCAAGCAGGAGGTTAAGGTTGGCGACTTTAGGGCAGCTAGCTATCAACAATACCAAGGCGAAAAGCTAGTGAGCCGATTTAATGTATATTCGTATTATAGGCTACTGCAAATGCAAGATTCACACAATGTTGCACGTGCAAGGGGCTCGGTTGAGGCGGCACTAGGCAAAGTGAAATCAAAAACACTTATTGTAGCCATCACTACCGATATACTATACACGATAGACGATCATTTAACCCTATATCGAGGCATTAAAAATTCATCGCTAGAGATGATAGCTGCCGATGCAGGGCACGATTCGTTTTTGATTGAGGTTGATGCTATTAGCAAAATGATAACCGATTTTATAGAGTAAAAATATGTTAGTATATATAAACGACAAGGCACAAGAGTTTGAGGGTACAACGCTCGAAGAACTTTTGGTAGCAGCCGCAGTTGACAGAATGGGCGTAGCAGTAGCAGTAGATATGGAAATTATCCCAACTACTGAGTATGAGTCATTCAAGCTAACACAAGGGGCACAAATAACAATTATTAGAGCAACTAAAGGTGGATAGCAGAGCTAGGGCATTAGTGGTGATTACTCCCGAAAAGGAGCTTGAGGGCGAAATTGATGCTTTGGCAAAAATTACCCCTATGCTATGGCGTTTGCATATTAGAAAGCCTAGCTACACACCTGCTATGCTACATGACTACTGCCAAAGGCTAGCACAAAGGGTTGATGTTGAGCGTTTAACCATACACTACAACAGCGAAATAGCCCATGAGCTAGGGTTAGGCGGAGTGCACCTTAGAGAGACCATAAACAGCCATTTGATGCAGAGCACATCTTGCCATAGCATAGAAGAAGTGTCGGCAGCAAAGGGTTTTGATTATATGTTCTTGAGCCCAATATTCGATTCAATATCAAAAAAGGGCTATGTTAGTGGTTTTGACACTAACACATTGCAACTCCCACAAGGGCAAAAGGTTGTGGCTTTGGGTGGAATAACTAGCCAAAACATAGCACAAGTAGCAAAAAGTGGCTTTTACTCGGCCGCACTCATGGGGTATATTTGGGGTAAAGACACAAAAGTGTGCCCACAAGAGGTTGCAAGACGTTTAAAAAGTGCCACCGATATGTGGCAAAACAGTATATGAGAGAGATTGAGAGACTACAATATATAACACCATCGACTGGCGATATTGCTGCTGGAGTCGAGAAGTTTTTGAGCGGTGGCGGCCGATGGGTTCAGCTTCGCATGAAGGGTGCATCGAGCCAAACAATGGTGGAAATGGGGCACAAGCTAAGGGAGCTAACAAACGCTGTGGGGGCTGTATTACTGATAAATGACGATATTCATGTTGCAAAAACAGTGGCTGCCGATGGTGTACATCTTGGCAAAAGCGATGTAGCAACACAAGTTGCACGAGAGCTATTGGGCGATAATGCAATTATTGGCAGAACGGCAAATACAATAGACGATGTTAGGCTTCTGTCGAGCGAGCCTATCAACTACATTGGGCTTGGGCCATATCGTTTTACCACCACCAAAGAGATACTTTCGCCCATAATTGGGCTAGAGGGCTACACCAATATTGCAGCACAAATGGCAGCCGAAGGTATTGCTATGCCGGTAGTTGGAGTAGGTGGTATTGAGGGCGATGATATTGCCCCAATTATGGAGACAGGTATATTTGGCGTTGCCGTGAGCGGTGTTATTGCCAAAGCACAAGATATTGCAGCAAACACTAGCGAGCTATTAAATATTATTGAAAGAGGTAAAAAATAGAGATATGGAAGATATACTAAAGATTGGGAGCGAGAGTTTCTCATCACGCCTATTCACGGGCACAGGTAAATTTAGCTCTTCGCCACTCATGGCAGATGCCATTGAGGCAAGTGGCAGTGAACTTGTTACGGTAGCACTAAAAAGAGTCGACATAGACGACGATAACGATAATATTCTTTCGCACATTAGGGGCGAAAGGGTGCGCCTACTACCCAACACATCGGGTGTGCGCACAGCACGTGAGGCAGTATTTGCAGCCGAGTTAGCACGTGAGGCACTAGGCACAAATTTGCTAAAGCTAGAGATTCACCCCGACCCACGCTATCTTATGCCCGACCCAGTAGAAACACTAACAGCGGCTAAGGAGCTAGTAGAAAAAGGATTTATTGTAATGCCATATATTCATGCCGACCCTGTTCTTTGCAAAAGGCTAGAGGATGTTGGTGTGGCTTGTGTTATGCCACTTGGCTCGCCAATTGGGTCAAACAAAGGCATTGTTACAACCGAGTTTTTGCGTATAATCATAGAGCAAAGCCGTGTACCTGTGGTGGTTGATGCAGGAATTGGGGCACCCTCACACGCAGCATTGGCTATGGAGATGGGAGCTTCGGCAGTGCTAGTAAACACTGCTATTGCATCGAGTGCACACCCTGTTGAGATGGCTCGTGCCTTTAAGATGGCTGTTGAGGCAGGACGCATGGCATACAACGCTCGTTTGGGCGCAGTAGGTAATTATGGCGAGGCAACTAGCCCACTTACCGAGTTTTTGAAGTTAACAAAATAGAAGATGAGTTTTTACGATATAGTTAACAAATATAGCTGGGATGATATAGCAGAGCGCATATATAGTTCGACAAAAGAGGACGTTGTGCGTGCTCTATCGGCAAGTGGCGAGCTCTCGCCCGAAGATATGATACCATTGCTATCGCCTGCCGCTAGCGGCATGCTAGAGCAAATAGCACAAAAGAGTATGGATATTACTCGCCGCCGATTTGGCAATGTTATGCAACTATACGTACCACTATATATATCGAGTTACTGCCAAAATAGATGTCTATATTGCGGCTTTAGTGTCACTAACAAAATACCTCGCAAACAACTATCACAAGAGGAGATAGCTACTGAGTGTAAGGCTATTGGCCGTGACCCATTTCGTCATATATTGCTTGTGACGGGTGAGTCGACAATATATTCGTCGGTGGAGTATTTAGGCGACTCAATAGAGACTGCCCTTCAAAGCTTTGAACAAGTGTCTATTGAGGTGCAGCCACTACAAACACACGAATATAAACAACTAGTAGAGAAAGGATTACACGGAGTATATGTATATCAAGAGACCTATAACGAGGCTCGCTATGGCGAATATCACCCCAAAGGGCGCAAGGCAAACTATCGATATAGGCTCGAAACTCCCGATCGTTTGGGCGAGGCTGGAGTCTATAAAATAGGCTTTGGCAACCTTATTGGGCTAGAGGATTGGCGAGTAGAGGCGTTTTTTACGGCTCTGCACATCGACTACATATCAAAAAAATATTGGCGTAGCAAATGTTCTGTTTCGTTCCCTAGGCTTAGGCCTTGTGTGGGCGATGGATTTAACCCCAACTTCCCATCAACCGAGAGTGATTTACTACAAATAATGTGTGCTTACCGACTATTTAGCGAAGATTTGGAGATTTCGCTATCGACACGAGAAAGCCCATACTTTAGGGATAATGTTGCAAGGCTTGGTGTAACTACCATGTCGGCAGCATCTAAGACAACACCCGGTGGTTATAGCGACTACGAGGCAAACAAAGAGCTAGAGCAGTTCTCGGTAAACGATGACCGTAGCGCACAAGCAGTTGCCGCAGCCATTAGAGAGCGTGGACTAGAGCCCGTTTGGAAAGATTGGTCACACTATCTACACTCAAAATAGCGTTTATGATGACTCTTAGCGAATATCAAAAAGAGCTATATGCACGCAACCTATTAGTCGATGGTTTTAGCCCCCAGATGCAGGCAAAGTTGCTAGGTTCTAGTGTTTTTGTTGTTGGAGCAGGAGGGCTAGGTGGTATAGTATTGTCGTATTTGGCAGCAGCTGGTATTGGTAAAATAGCTATTTGTGATGGCGATGTGGTGTCGCTAAGTAATCTGCAACGCCAAATTCTATTCTCTCACAACCAAATTGGGCAGAGCAAAGCCCAAATAGCCACCGAGCGGCTGAGAGCAATACAGCCAAAAATAGAAATTGAGTGTTATGATAGTTTTTTTACCGCCGAGAATGGAGCACGCTGGGCAAAAGGCTACGATATAATTGTAGATTGTAGCGACAATTACAAGGCTAGATATGCAATTGATCAAGTGTGTGAGGAGCTAAACATCCCAATGCTATATGGCACAGCCGAGCAACTATCGGGGCAAGTGGCACTGCTAAAGGCAGGTGGCTACCGCAAACTGTTCCCTAGTGTTAGCGATGGCGAAAACCCACCGGGGGTGCTTACACCAATGCCCGGCATAGTGGGTTCGATACAGGCACTAGAGACAATAAAATATCTAACTCAACTGTCTGCAACACTAGAACAACGATTGCTCACAATAGATGGGCTTAGTTACAAAATTTCGATATTCAAAATATAATTATTATCTTAGCCAATTAAAAAGCAAGAGAATGAAACCACTTTTTATTACTTGGGATATAGATCCTACTTTAATATCTATCGGCAGCTTCGAGATCATGTACTATGGTCTATTTTGGGTTGTAGCATTTATGGCTGCAATGGAGGTCTTTAAGCGTATGCTAAAGCACGAAGGTCGTGATGTTAAGCTGGTTGACTCGGCATTTATCTACTGTTTTATCGCCACAATTGTGGGTGCTAGACTAGGGCATTGCTTGTTTTATGAGCCCGAATACTATTTGTTAAACCCTGTCGAAATTCTAAATATTAGAGGTGGTGGACTAGCTAGCCACGGAGCATCGTTTGGTCTACTTGTGGGGCTTTATATGTTTGCCAAGAAAAACAAACTCACATATATTTGGACACTAGACCACATTACTGCGACTATTCCACTTGCAGGTGCGTTTGTTAGGATTGGTAATCTGTTTAACTCAGAGATTTATGGTACCGAAACATCGATGCCATGGGGTTTTATTTTTGTTCGCAATGGCGAAACAGTAGCAAAACACCCCACACAAATATATGAGGCATTGGTGTATGTGCTTTTGTTTGGGCTACTTATGTGGCTATACTACAAAAAAGATGCAGCCAAACGCCCGGGATTAATGTTTGCGGTATTCCTAATTTTCTTGTTTGGTTCGAGAATTATTATCGAGATTATAAAAATGCCACAGGTCTCTTTTGAGGAGGGAATGGCACTAAATATGGGACAAATCTTGAGTATACCATTTGTTTTGGGTGGATTTATTCTACTATACTACTCGCTTACTGGCAGAACAGAGAAAAAATAATCTATTATGGAGAACATCACTGTTTCAAAGGTAATTAACGACCTAGTGCGCTCGGGGAGATATATTTTCTTGCCCGAGATTGGTACGCTGTACCTAGATGGCGAGGTTGTTATATACCGAGGAGATGGCTCGGGTGAGAATATCATAGATATACTAACCGCAGATTACAAAGAGCCACAGAGGCTATATGAGAATTGGTTGACACGCAATCGCACAGTATCTACATATCGTCAGAGCGTAGACATTGAGCCACTAGGTAGGCTTGTGCTAACACAAGCGTGTGCAATATTCATGACCACAGTTGGCAAAGATGGCATTGCTCTAAACGACGATGCCCAAGCTGCCATCGAGGCCGCTCTAGCGGCAGCAGCAGCTAGCGAGGGAGAACACACGCTCGAAGGCATTATGGCACACGAGCGAGAACAAGAGGCTCTACAACAAGCTGCACAGCAACAAGAGGCAGACAAAATGGCTCTCGAAAACGAAGATGATTACATAGACGATAGCGACCTTGTCGAGCGATCGAGAAATTGGCGCACAATTGCCATAGTTCTAGCACTAGTACTTGCGGTTGTATCTATCGTGTCGGGCTATTTGTTTGGCACCCTAAAGAACACTCCACACAAGGTGCGTGTAATTAGAGATACCGTAGTAATAGAGAGTACTACTCCCGACACTATACCTGCTATGAAACTAGTACCAGCAAAAAAAATTGGTAGCTACCATGTTATAGCTGGTGCATACCGAGAGAAGCAGCGTGCACAAAAAGTTCAACAACAAGAGATACAGCGAGGATATGAGGCAATTATGTTTTATAGCCCTAGCAAAAACTTGTATATGGTTTCGATTTCGAGTGGCGATAGCCGTGACTCGATGCAGCAAGTACTTAACGCAACACCTGTGCCTGCCGATAGCGACCCATACTGGATATTTGAGCAGAGTGATATAGAGGTAATAGAGTAAGTAAAATATAAAAACTAAATATATGCGTAACTATCTATCAGTAGATGATATCGGCGATATCAAGAGTGCTGTTAAAGAGGCACTAGAGGTTAAGAATAACAGATTTGGGTATAAAGAGCTAGGCGAGAACAAGACTGTTCTTTTAATATTCTTTAACTCTAGCCTTCGCACTAGGCTAAGCACACAAAAGGCTGCTACAAACCTAGGCATGAATGTTATTGTGCTAGATATTAACCAAGGGGCATGGAAGTTAGAGACCGAGCGAGGTGTTGTCATGGATTCGGACAAGAGCGAGCATCTACTAGAGGCTATACCAGTTATGGCTAGCTATTGCGATATTATAGGTATTCGTGCCTTTGCACGCTTTGAGAACAAAGAGGCAGACTACTCAGAGGAGATTATCTCACAATTTGTGCAGCATGCCAATCGCCCAATCTTCTCGATGGAGGGGGCAACCGGTCATCCGCTACAAGGCTTTGCCGATGTAATTACAATCGAAGAGCACAAAAAGAGCGAGCGACCAAAAGTTGTGCTTACTTGGGCTCCTCACCCACGTGCTCTGCCACAAGCTGTTCCAAACTCTTTTGCACAATGGGCAGTGGCTGCAGGTTACGAAGTTGTGGTTACACACCCAAAAGGTTACGAGCTAGATACTAAATTTACCAATGGTGCCGTTATAGAGTACGACCAGGACAAAGCGTTCGAGGGAGCCGACTTTATTTATGCAAAAAACTGGGCTGCTTACCAAGACGAAAACTATGGTAAAATACTTTGTCAAGATATGAGTTGGACAGTTACAAGCGATAAAATGGCACTAACTAACGAGGCATATTTTATGCACTGTCTACCTGTTCGCCGCAACATGATTGTTACCGACGAAGTTATCGAAAGCCCACAGAGCCTTGTAATTAAAGAGGCTGCAAATCGTGAAATTTCGGCACAAGTGGTTCTAAAGCGCATGCTTGAGTCGCTAAGAGAGGAATAAAAGTAAAATAATTTAGAATATAATGTTTAAAAAAGTTTTTAACACAACTATTTCGAGAGTTTTTATTGCCCTTGCAGTGGCACTTGTTGCAATTTCATGTAATAAGGATGATGAAACATCTATTACACTAGGTATCTCGCCACAGAGCATGGAGGAGCTTCCTCATACCGAGGATAGTCGCATGATTTATATCACTAGCCAAGAGTGGGACTGGGAGCTAGAGGTGCGTGAAGGTAGTGACTGGCTATCGGCTAGCCAAACTAGCGGTAGTGCAGATATATCATACGATGTTAATATCTACTTTAGCGAGAACCCAGACACATCGTCTCGTAGTGCAATTATCTTTGCTTGGAATAAAATAGACCCTACGGTGTATGATAGTATTCCAATCACTCAGCTTGGGCAGCCGCTTGATATGATATTTGAGACTATTCAAGATAGTTATAACAAGAATGGCGGTAGCTTCGACATCGATATTTTGAGTAACGTAGACTGGGAGCTAGTGAGCATTAGCGACTGGATGACACTTACAAAAACTTCGGAGGCAACACCTAGTAGTAAGCCTAATTTCGATAAGTTCGACTATAACTTCACAATTCAGCCAAACCCTAGCGTTAGCCTACGCCAAGGCTCGATAGTGTTTAAGGATAAGAATCCCGAGAATAGCGATTGGACTTATGAAGTGCTAATTACGCAATATGGTAGTGGATCTTTACAAACCGACACAGATCTTTTGAAGGATATTTTCAACACAATGGGTGGCGATAGCTGGACAAAGAAATGGGATATAACTCAGCCTATCGAAAACTGGCAAGGTGTAAAAACCGAACTGAGTGCCGATGGTAATATGAGGGTAGTAGAGCTAGACCTATCGGGGTGCAACCTTGTGGGTGAGCTACCAGAGAATATTGGCGATCTTTCGTTTATTAAGATACTCGATCTATCAGATAACGAGATTAGTGGAACAATTCCACAATCAATTACATCTCTTAATAATAGTGTTAGCCTGTCGCTAAATCACAACAAGCTAACGGGCGAAATTCCAGCACAAATTGGAGAACTTCGCAAGCTATGGCGACTACACTTGAACAACAACCAGCTAACAGGCAATATTCCTGTGCTAACTACACTAGAGGTTATTCAGGTACTTACGCTTAACGATAATATGCTTACGGGAGACTTTCCAGCAGGTATCGAGGAGCTAATCAACCTAGAGTATTTTTATGTACAAAATAACAAGCTAAGCGGTGCTAGACCCGATAGCTATGAAGATAGCCAATATTGGACACAGTGGCAGCTTGCTCCACAAAACTAGCCTGTTAGGCTCATACATCGCACAAAAGGCGTTTGCTATTTTAGCAAACGCCTTTTGTTTTGAGTGTAAATTACTATATTTGCGCCTTAATTATCAAAAAAAATAAAATGGGAAACAAGATCTACAAATTATTCATGGTTGCTGTATTTGTTATGGCAGCTGCGCCAGCATTTGGACAATTTAACCTATCACGCTCTTTGAAAGGTGCGACTAAGGTTGTGCAAGCGGCTACACTTACAGACAAGCAAATGGCCGAGTATGTAAAGGAGTATATCGACTGGATGGATGAAAACAATAAAGTATGTGATGCAGACGATCCATACACTGTGCGATTGAACAAACTTACCGAAGGTATAACTAGCGTAGATGGTATTCCTCTTAACTTTAAAGTATATTATGTAACCGACGTTAATGCTTTTGCTTGCCCAGATGGTAGTATTAGAGTATTTTCGTCGTTGATGGATATTGTAAGCGATGACGAGCTTTTGGGTATTATTGGCCACGAGATAGGACACATTGCAAACCGTGATTCAAAGGATGCTTACCGTTCGGCACTACTTACATCGGCTCTAAAAGATGGCGTTGCATCGACAGGTGACAGGGCAGCGGCTCTATCGGATTCGCAGTTAGGCAGCCTTGGCGAGGCATTAATGAGTGCATCATACTCAAAAAAGCAGGAGCACGAGGCAGACGCTTATGCCTATGACTTTTTGAAGGCAGCAGATCGCAACCCATGGGCTATGGCACTATCGTTTGAGCGTCTAAAGAAACTAGCCGAAGAGGCAGGTGCAAGCGATGCTAGCAAAATGAGCCAGCTATTCTCTACTCACCCCGACCTAGATGTTCGCATTGAGAATATGTCTGAGCGTGCACAAAGCGAAGGATTTGTTAGACCAGAGTAATAGACAACTAAAATATGAAACACCCCGAAAGTAAAGCGTTTTACTTTCGGGGTGTTTTGTTTTGGGGCGCTTGGATACTAAAAGAAAATTGCCAATATAGTAAACAGACCATACACAAGGCTACCAACACCGTTCATTGTGGCAAAGGCTAGGTTAACTTTTGAGATGTCGGATGGTTTAACAACCACATGCTCAAACACCAATATTAGCGAAAAGATAGCTCCACCAACGATATACCATATATTTGGCAAGAACACCACACCTATATATATAATTATTGCAATTACAGCCAAGTGTAGCAGTGCACTCACTAGCAGAGCACCTTTGCGACCTAGCAAAACGGGAATAGAGTTTAGCCCTCGTTTGCGGTCAAACTCTTCGTCTTGTAGCGCATACAAAATATCAAAACCGCCACACCACAGAGCCACAAGCGCAGCAATTAGGATTACGAATGGGTGAAATTCGCCCATGAGAGCTATATAGGCACCCACTGGAGCTACTGCAAGCGCAACACCCAACACCAAATGACAGAGCCAAGTAAAACGTTTGGTGAGACTATAACCCAACACCAACACCAACGCAATGGGTGATAGCTTAAAGGCAAGCGGATTGAGCATCCATGCCGACCAAACAAACAACAACGAACACACAACAACAAAAATAGTTGCTGCACGAGGCGATATTTTGCCCGATGGAATCTCACGAACGGCAGTTCTAGCGTTTTGAGCATCGATGTCACGGTCGACTAAACGGTTAAATGCCATAGCAGCACTTCGAGCAAACACCATTGCAAGCACTACAAATAGTAGAGTCTTAGCAGGCAAAAATTTTGTTTGCTCAACACCATAAAAAAGCCCGACCATTGCAAATGGCATTGCAAAAATGGTGTGCGAAAATTTTATCATCGAAAAGTACTCTTTTACAGATCCCATATATTTTAATTTAAAATTAAATGAAAAATTGAGCCAAAAAACAACTGTGGCTCTGGTTGCAAATTTAACGACAATAAAATAATAATGAAAAAAATGTTGTAATGTTATCAAAATAACAAAAAGATACCCTATATTTGCACTTTGGTAGTTAGGTAGTTATATAGTCTAACCTGCTAATAGGTAGTGGCTAAGGTGTGGGCTTGTGTGTTTGTGGTTAATTTTGGCAAGGCAATAAATTGCATACTACTACCTAAAATGGTTATACAACAGCAAAGAAATAGAACAAAATATTCTAAATAATATAAATATGTCTAAAGTATTTAATTTAAAGAGGGGTTTAGACATCTCACTAGTTGGTCAGGCAAACCAAAGTGTATCTGCGGCAGCAACATCTGCTAAATATGCTGTTAAGCCAACCGATTTTGAGGGCATAACTCCAAAGATGCTGGTAAAGGCTGGAGACAAGGTGAAAGCCGGTACACCACTCTTCTTTGACAAGTATCGTCCATGGCTACAATTCACTGCACCTGTTTCGGGTACAGTAGAGGATGTTGTTCGTGGCGAGAAAAGAAGAATCCTTGAGGTTACAATTACTCCAGATGCTACACTAGAGTATGAGTCGTTTGAGGCTCCTAAATCTCTTACTAAAGAGAGCGTTACCGAGCTACTTGTAGCATCGGGACTATGGGCTACAATCATTCAGCGTCCTTATGGCGTTATCGCTTCTAAAGATGATAGCCCAAAAGGTATCTTCATCTCTATGTTTGACTCTGCGCCACTTGCAGGCGACATTAACTTTATGCTAAAGGATGAGAAAGACGCATTTGCAGCAGGTATCAAAGCTCTTAAGGCACTTTGCCCAAAGATCTACCTAGGTACAAATGGTGCTAGCTCTGCTTTGGTTGATGCAGTTAAGGGCGATGTTGTGGTTAATACCTTTACGGGTAAGCACCCAGCAGGTAACGTAGGTATCCAAATCCACCACACAGATGCTATGTGCAAAGGTGAGGTTGCTTGGACTCTAACTCCACAAAACGTTGTATTTATCGGTCGCCTACTTCTTACGGGCAAGCTAGATATGACAAAAATCGTAGCAGTATGTGGTTCTGAGGTTAACGAGCCATCTTACAAAAAGGTAATTGCAGGTGCTACTGTTAAGTCTCTTACAGAGGGTAACATTAAGGCTCAAGAGGCTGGTTATTCGGTAAGATATATTAGCGGTAATGTGCTTACTGGTAGAAAAGTAGCAGCAGACTGTACTATATCTTTCTACGACACAGCAATTACAGTTATTCCAGAGGGTGACCACTACGAGTTCCTAGGTTGGATCGCTCCACGTTTTAACAAGTTCTCGGTTTCTCGCAGCTACTTTAGCTGGTTGTCACCATCAAAAAAGTATAAGCTAGATACAAACCTTAACGGTGGCGAGCGTGCCCTAGTTATGACGGGTGAGTATGAGAGCGTACTTCCTATGGACATTTATCCTGTCTACCTTGTCAAAGCAATCCTTGCTGGCGACATCGACAAGATGGAGAACCTAGGTATCTATGAGGTGATTGAGGAGGATCTAGCACTTTGTGAATTTATCTGTACTTCTAAAATCGAGGTTCAGTCAATTCTTCGTGATGGTATCCGCCAAATGATAAAAGAGGTATAACGATATTTCGTAGGAATTAATTATCTGGTTAACATACTATAAGATGAAATCATTAAGAAATTATATAGACAAAATTAAACCTACCTTCTCGCCGGGTGGCAAGCTAGAGAAGCTCCACTCTACCTTTGATGCGTTTGAGACATTCTTGTTCTCGCCAAAGGAGGTTACACAGAAAGGTAGTCATATCAGAGATGCTATCGAGCTAAAGCGTACCATGTTTATGGTAGTACTTGCACTAGTTCCAGCACTTATCTTTGGTATGTACAACGTTGGTTACCAACACTTCCTAGCTACGGGTGTAGAGGCTACTCTACTAGACTGTATGCTTAAGGGTGCTATCAAAGTACTTCCGATAGTAATTGTATCATACGTAGTTGGTCTTGGTATCGAGTTTGCTTATGCACAGATGCGCCACCACGAGGTAAACGAGGGTTTCCTTGTTTCGGGTATGCTTATCCCACTTATTATGCCAGTAGACGCACCTCTTTGGATGATTGCTGTCTCTACTGCATTTGCGGTGATCGTTGTTAAGGAGCTATTTGGTGGTACTGGTATGAACGTATTCAACCCAGCACTTATGGCTCGTGCCTTTATGTTCTTTGCATATACTCCACACGTTTCGGGTGACAAGGTATGGATTGCAGGCATGACTTCGGGCGAGGGTATTCTTGACGGTGTTTCGGGTGCAACTCCTCTTACAGAGGCTGCAACTGCACTTGCTGACAAGGCAGACGCTCTAACATTCTCGACTACTCCTATGGATTGGTTGATTGGTACGGTTCCGGGAAGTATTGGTGAGACTAGTTTCATCGCTATCATGATTGGTGCTGCTATTCTACTTTACACTGGTATCGCTTCGTGGAGAATTATGAGCGCAGTATTTATTGGTGGTCTTGTAATGGGTGGTATCTTCAACCTAATTGGAGCTAACGTATACATGGAGCTACCAGCGTGTCACCACATTCTAATTGGTGGTTTTGCGTTTGGTGCTGTGTTTATGGCAACAGACCCAGTAACTGCTTCACAAACTAACACTGGTAAGTGGATTTATGGTCTACTAATTGGTGCGATTGCAGTACTTATTCGTGTTGTAAACCCAGGTTATCCAGAGGGTATGATGCTATCGATTCTCTTTATGAATGCTATGGTGCCACTAATCGACCACTACGTTGTTGAGGCAAACATTAAGCGTCGTCTAAAGAGAGCTAAAGCTAGTGTAAAATAGTTAAAAGAGAAGATGATGAACAAACAAAGTAATGCATATATTATAATCTACTCCTCTATTCTTGTAATCGTTGTTGCAGCGGCACTTTCGTTCACAGCGATCAAGCTACGCCCTCTTCAGCAGCAGAACGTAGAGATGGAGATGATGAGCAATATCCTAGGTTCGGTAGGAGCACTAGGAGACGCTAAAGAGCCAGCAGCTATTGAGGCAGCTTATAAGAAGTATATCACAGAGTCTTTCCTTGTAGATAGCAAGGGTAACAAAGTGGATGCTACTCAGCAAGAGATTTTCGCTATTCTTGGCGGTCTTAAGGGTGCTTATGCTGCACCAGAGGATTCTCGCAAGCTACCACTATTTGTTAGCAACGTAGATGGCAAAACAAACTATATCGTTCCTATTATCGGTACAGGTCTTTGGGGACCAGTTTGGGGTTATATGGCACTAAACGACGACCTAAATACTGTTGCAGGTGTTGTATTTGCTCACAAGAGTGAGACTCCGGGTCTAGGTGCCGAGATTGCAACTCCTTCTTTCCAGAATCAGTACATTGGTAAGAGCCTATTCGATGGAACAACATTCAAAGGTATTGGTGTAACTAAGGGTGCAGGATCATCGGATGGCAACGCTCACGCAGTAGATGCTATCTCGGGTGGTACTATCACAGCACGTGCAGTGGGTGACATGGTTATCAACTGTCTAAAGGTTTACGTTCCTTTCTTTGAGAAAGTAAGTGTTGAAAAATAAAAAAGAGAGATATTATGAGTAACAGTGAAAAAGAGCCTCTATTTTCGGCGAAGAATCTAAAGCTACTGACATCGCCACTTGGGTCTAGCAACCCAGTTACGGTTCAGATACTTGGTATCTGCTCGGCACTTGCAGTAACGGCTAAGCTAAAGCCAGCTTTTGTTATGGCACTATCTGTAATTGCAGTGTGTGCGTTTGCAAACCTAATCATATCACTAATGCGTACGACGATACCTTCTCGTATTCGTATCATCGTTCAGCTAGTGGTTGTAGCAGCGCTTGTAATCCTTGTAGACCAAATCCTTAAGGCATTTGTTTATGATGTGAGTAAGCAGCTATCGGTATTTGTAGGTCTTATCATTACTAACTGTATCCTGATGGGTCGTCTTGAGGCGTTTGCACTTGCAAACAAGCCTTGGCAGTCGTTCCTAGACGGTATTGGTAACGGTATTGGTTATGGTGTTATCCTAATCGCACTAGGTTTTGTACGTGAGCTATTTGGTGCAGGTACAGTTTGGGGTTACCAAGTAATTCCAGATGCATGGTATGTAAAGAACGGTGGTTTCTACGAGAACAACGGTCTAATGCTACTACCTCCTATGGCACTGATCCTTGCTGGTGTTATCATCGGTATTCAGCGTTCGAAGGATAAGTCACTTTGTGAAAAGAACTAACTAGATCCATAAAATATATTTAAGAGATGGAAAATTTATTAAGCTTATTTGTTAAGTCGATATTTATCGACAATATGGTCTTTGCCTTCTTCTTTGGAATGTGTTCGTACATTGCAGTATCAAAGACGGTTAAGACAGCGATGGGTCTAGGTCTTGCGGTAATTTTCGTAAGTATTGTAACAGTACCTGTCAACTATGCACTAAACGAGTTTCTACTTCAGCCGGGAGCACTTACGTGGCTAAGCCCAGAGTATGCTTCGATTGATCTTAGCTTCTTGAGCTTTATCGTATTTATTGCCGTTATCGCATCTATCGTTCAGCTAGTAGAGATGATTGTAGAGAAGTTTGCACCTGCGCTTTATAGCCAGCTAGGTATCTTCCTTCCGCTTATCGCTGTAAACTGTGCGATTCTTGGAGGCTCTCTATTTATGCAGGAGAGAGCATACGAAAGTGCTGTTGAGGCTACAGTATTCGCTCTAGGTAGCGGTGTGGGTTGGTGGCTTGCGATTGTAGCTATGGCTGCAATTCGTGAAAAGATCACATATTCACACATCCCAGACTCGCTGAAAGGTGCAGGTATTACCTTCATCATCACAGGTCTTATGGGTGTTGCCTTTATGACATTCCTTGGTATTCAGCTATAGGCGCACAAGGATAATATTAATATTTATAACTAATAGTAGAGATGGAGTTAACATCAATATTGATATCAATTGTAGCGTTCCTTATCATCGTACTTTCGCTAGTTGCGGTGCTGCTGTTCGCTAAGAAGAAATTGATGCCTTCGGGAATAGTCAAGGTGACTATCAACGGTGGCGAAAAGAATATAGAGACCGAGCCGGGCTCAACACTACTAAACACACTATCGGATAACGGAGTGTTCCTACCTAGTGCTTGTGGTGGTGGTGGTTCTTGTGGTATGTGTAAGTGTCAGGTACACGAAGGTGGTGGTGAAATTCTACCAACTGAGACTGGCTTTGTAAACCGCAAGCAACAAAAAGAGAACTGGAGACTTGGTTGTCAGGTTAAGGTTAAAGAGGACATGGTGGTAGAAGTACCAGAAGAGGTTCTTGGTGTTAAGAAGTGGGAGTGTGAGGTTGTTTCTAACCGCAGTATCTCTACTTTCCTTAAGGAGTTTGTTGTTAAGCTTCCAGAGGGAGAGACTCTTAACTTTAAGAATGGTGGTTATATTCAGGTAGACATACCTAAGTATGACTCTATCAAGTTCTCTGATTTTGTTATTGAGGATGAGTTTAGAGCAGACTGGGATAGCACAAACATGTGGAAACTGGAGACTAAGAACCCAGAGGATACATACCGTGCATACTCGATGGCTAACCACCCAGCAGAGGGTAATATCATCATGCTTAACATTCGTATTGCTACACCTCCTTATGATCGTGCAGCAAATGACTTTATGAAGGTTAACCCGGGTATCTGTTCATCTTATGTGTTCTCACGTAAGGCAGGCGATAAGGTAACTATTTCGGGCCCTTATGGAGAGTTCTTTATACCAGAAGATATCTCTGACGAGCAAGAGCTAGTATTTATTGGTGGTGGAGCAGGTATGGCACCAATGCGTAGCCACATTATGCACCTATTTAAGACAGAGAAAACAAGCCGCCCAGTTACATTCTGGTATGGTGCTCGTGCGCTTAAAGAGGTACCTTATCTTGACGAATTTAAGGAGATTGAGAAGGAGTTCCCTAACTTTAAGTTCAATCTTGCACTTGACCGTCCAGATCCAGAGGCAGACAAAGTGGGTGAGCCTTATACAGCAGGCTTTGTACACAATGTACTATATGAGAATTATCTAAAGAACCACGAAGATCCAGAGGGAGCTCTGTATCTAATGTGTGGTCCTCCTATGATGATCTCGGCAGTAGATAATATGCTTGATAGCCTAGGCGTTCCTAAAGAAAACATTCTTTATGATAACTTTGGTTAGTAGTTTTTAAAAAAAGAGAGTATCTCGAAAAATCGAGATACTCTCTTTTTTTGTGTCAATGTACTAAAGTGCTTTTACGCTTAAACGATACTTTATGGTTGGGCACATCTTAAATTGCATGGAGCAAATACAACTTAAGATACAAATTATACTCTGTAATGCACAAGAATTTTAGCCCCTAAACAAACACTGCAAAAAGGCAGTGATTTTCGGCTATTATTGATTGAAACAGCGTTTCGAGCATACAAATGATTAAACGGTTGCAAAAAAAATATTTTTTTTCAAAATATTAATCCTAAAACTAACATTTGTTTAGTTTTACACCAAAAAGCTAACTACCAAAAAGATAGCTCAGGGCGATATATGGGCAAATCAGAATCGGTTAAATACCTAATTTTTAAATAGATCAATATTTCCAAAAATATTTTAAAAAAAATAACCAACATTAAATGAAAATGACTATATTTGCCAAAAAGAAACATATTTAAACAATTTTTAGACCTAACATAATTGCAACAACTAAGTACTGGAAACCATGACAGAAAAGAGATTCAAACAGCTAACACCACTAGAGTTACAATTTATGTCGGTTATTTGGGATAAGAATGAAGCTTTCATTAACGATATCCTACAGGTGCTACCTGAACCCAAACCTGCATACAATACAATCTCAACGATTGTAAGAATTCTAGTTACAAAGGGTTTTGTAGCATACAAGAGTTTTGGTCGAAGCCACCAATACTATCCTCTTGTGACCAAAGAAGAATACCTAACTCAATACATGAGTAGTATTAAAGAAACGTTCTTCTCTGGTTCAATTCTTAATATGATCTCATTTATGGCACTACGTGAAAGCCTAAACGAGAAAGAGATTGATCTTGTGACTGACATTTTGAAAGATTGCTCGCTTACAGACGAGTCGGTAGCGGCGCAACAGTAATCACAAATTAAAGACCTTTTATAAAAGGGACGAAAGCAGGTAGGTAGTAGATGTTCGGTGGTGGAATATCTACTATCTATTTTTTTTGCACATAACTAAGATTTTGCGCAAAAATTTCCTTTTGCTAGATTTAGCAGGCAAAATTTATTATTTTTGCTTACTGATAGTATAATATGATTATGAAGGGATATTTTGTTTTACTGCTTACAGCTATGCTTTATTGCACAGCGGCACTTGCTCAAGAGATGCGAATGGGCACAGGGTCGATGGGCACAAGCATGCCATTGATGGGTGGCTCTGTTGGCTCAATGGGTGGCACAAGTGGCTTGCTTGCTCCCAAGATGGACATGACTCCCAGAATGAATACTAAGGAAGATAGATCGAGCCAAGCACAGTCAAACGAAGAAGAACTCATTAAAAAGCGAAAAGAGCACGATTTAGGGCATAACGACACTGCTAGCACCCGAACATCGGACAAGCCAAAATACTACTATATTGAGAGCCCTGATGGCCAAATTGGCTATATGTTAAAGGTAGGAGGCAATGGACAACCAAAATTGGAGGTTACACAGCTACAAAGAGGCGATTCAATAAGAGAGGATCTTAAAATTAGCCCATATAAAAGAACTCCGCAGGTAGATATGAATGCTACCATTGCACCAACGGGGATAGACAAAATTGGGCACGGATATTATCTATCATCACAAGAGATGACACTACTAAAGCGTAACGAGGAGTATGAGCGTGAAATCGTGTCAATAGACCCCCAAAAATCACATACCATAGTTACCATATCACTTAGCCCCGCTGGCAATCTATATTGGTTTAATATCAGCCAAAAAAGCTATATCGAGGACTGTAAAAGCAAAAAACGATACCATTTAGTGGGAGTTAGGAATAATATTCCCATTGGAAGGCTCGTTGTAGCTATCGAACCACCAAGATCTATGGCTGTTGAACTATTGTTTGAGCCTATGCCCGAGTCGGTAAAAGATGTAAATCTAATTAGGCACATAGACCAAAGCCACATACCCAATAGCTCGGCTAGTGCCATTGGTGGCGAATATGGGCTAAACCTTCGCTATTACAGAGCAAAAAAGGCGAAATAGAAAAAATTTTGTATGTTTGTAAAAACTAAATAAAGCTAAAATGAAAAAATTATTTATTGTATTAGCGGTAATTGCGCTAATTATTATTGCACTTTACTCTTCGTTCAAGAGCACATATAACGGTATGGTAACCCAGAGCGAAGCAGTTGCAACTGCATGGAGCAACGTAGAGAATCAATACCAAAGAAGAAGCGACCTAATCCCAAACCTAGTGAACACGGTAAAGGGTTATGCATCGCACGAGTCGTCGACACTAGAGGGCGTTACACAGGCTAGAGCAAATGCTACAAAGGTAACTATCGACCCTACTAACATGACACCTGCACAAATACAGAGCTTTGGAAAGGCACAAGGCGAGCTTTCGCAAGCACTTTCTCGCCTGCTAATGGTGACAGAGAACTATCCAGACCTAAAGGCAAATCAAAACTTTAGAGATCTTCAGGTTCAGCTAGAGGGCACAGAGAATCGCATCTCTACCGAGAGAGGCAGATTCAACGAAGCTACTCAGGTTTATAACACACACATTAAGAGTTTCCCTACAAATATTCTTGCTGGCATGTTTGGCTTTACTCCTAAGCCATACTTCGAGGCTAGCCAAGGTGCCGAAGAGGCTCCAGAGGTGCAATTCTAGTAGTGTAGTATTAGAGACCCTATAAAAATAGTATAGAGGTTGTCATGATAGTTCATGGCAACCTCTATTTTGTGGTATTATATGCACACAATCGAGTCATAGCTATTTTAACAGCTTTTCAAGTTCTGATCCAACCTTAAATTTTGCAAACCTCTTTGCAGGTATAATAATTTCCTCTTTTGTTCGAGGGTTACTTCCACGTCTAGCTACTTTATCTATAACTTGGAATGTACCAAAACCTACTAACGTTATTTTACCCCCTTCTTTGAGCGTATCGCTAGTTATAGATATAAACGAATTGAGTAGCTTTTTTGCTGCTGTTTTTGTGAGCCCAGTATCTTTGGACATCGCGTCTATGAGTTCGGCCTTATTCATGATACAAATTTTTAACGTTATACGATATATCATTGCTTTATACAAATATACATTTTTTTTCATCACTTACAACTATATCGCTCACAATCAACAATAAAGCGAGCCAAACTAGAACGGTTAAAATTCACAGTTTATCTTCACCTATCATGCACTAGATGCCAGACAGCTAAAATAAGTACGATTTGTATTATTTTTTTAATTATATGGCATGTACATGCCCAAATATCACGCAATTTTGCCGCACAAAGACTACACGCCATGATAGCGAAACACCCATGTAGAGCTACTTATAGAAAAAAGAGGTTGCCTAGAAAACTAGACAACCTCTTTTGGATTATGGGCGATATAAATCTGCCCTAAAACTCGATATTAAAGCACTGTGCTGATTAGGAACACCGATGCAACACCAAGGATAGCATAAAGCTCTGGGAATACGGCAAGGATCATAGTGTTACCAAACATTGGGAAACCATTACCAATTTGCACGATACCGTTAGCACAAAGCTGACCTTGACGAAGTGCAGTAAACAGACCTAGGAAACCCATTGCAAGTGATGCACCAAACACACCAGCCGCTTGGAACGGAGTGATTGTGTCAACAAGGAATGGCTGAAGAAGGAAGAAACTCGCAAAACCGAATAGACCCTGCGTACTAGGCATCGCACTTAGTACAAGATAGTTACCAAAAGCACCTGGATTCTTCTTCATTGCACCAACAGCAGCATTACCCGCAATTGTAACTCCGTAGGCACTACCTACACCCGAAAGGATCAGCATAATAGCTATACCTACGTACGCTAGAACAAATGAACTCATAATTTTAATTTTTTTAGTTAAACATATTTATTTTTCTTTTACTCTTTTTTGTCTTGTGATTTGCGCTTGAATGGATCGTAACCACGACCACCAGCCTCAAAATCGGCATTGTTGTAAAACTCTACAAATGTTAGACGAAGTGGGTGAACAAACGAACCAATCGCCGACATGAATAGATTGATACCATGACCAATTAGCAGAATGATTGTCATAATAATGTACTTGACAACTGGTATATCACCACTCATTCCCACAGCTAGGTCGTTGAATACGCTTGCGATAATTGCTCCCGAAAGACCAAGCGCAAACAGACGCACATAGGATAGTGTGTCACTAAACAGACCCGTTACCGAGTTATATAGCTGCCACAAACCTGCTCCCGAGCCCTTTAGTATGTTCTTTGGATCGTGCATCAAAACCGACATAGCTAAACCTGTGTAAAGGATTGCTTTGTATGCTGTTGAATCCATTGTAAAGTCTACGCCAATGTGTGGCAAAGCATTTGCAAGGATAGATGCAACAATTACCGATGCCCAACCAATAGTTGATAGCGAATATAGGAAACCAAATCTCTTGCCACGTGTGTATGCTTTAACACACATACCATAAAGAATTTGTAGAATACCCACACCTAGTGCAAAATAGAACATATCTGTTTGCCCAAGGAATATCCAGCTAATTGGCTCGAACATCTCCCACTGAGAGATTACCAAACCGCCTGCATTACCCGTAATGAAACCCATTATTATGGTAGATGCCGAACACCATGTTACCAGCCTACCAGTTAGCTTCATAGTCTCGCTCGTAGATTTTGTGCTAAGGTAGATACCCAATGCAAGGGTTACCATTCCATAGAAAATATCGGCAAAACAGATACCCACAAAGAATATAAACCATGGAGCATAGTATGGTGTTAGGTCAACAGCATGGTAGCGTGGCAAAGAGTATAGATTTGTAATTAGCTCTGCCATGCGTGCAAAAGTACCATTCTTTAGCTTTACTGGTGGTTCGTCCTCGAGAGTTGGTTTCTCTTTTACCATAATTATCGAACTCATCGACTCAAAACGACTATCCATCTGTGCACTATCTGCCTCGGGAACCCAGCCTTGAATTAGGCTCAAGTGTCCTTCGGCTGCCGATTGGCTAGTGCTACGAGCCTTGCTAAAGTCTAGCTGCTCCTCTAGCGACAGTTTATAGTCTGTTATCTTATCAACAATCGAACTTATGGCGTTAATTGTAGCTTTATTAGCCTCAATCTCGTCTTGAACACCCGATAACTCCTCACGCTTTTGGCTGTAAGTGTAGCTAGGCAGGCGCATAGGCGCTAGGTTGCCTAGTTGTGTAGGCTCACTAGCATCTCTTGTGATGATAGCAAACAGCACCATACCACCTCGCTCACCAATAGTGTAGGTAGTGTATCGGCTATTTAGCGACTCATCCTCAAGCTCTTTTGCCAATGCCATATAAAAGTGTAGGTATAAACCACTCTCTTGTAGTTGCTCGATAGCCTCGTGGCTAAAGTCACCCCACATTTGTGCCTCGACTAGCTCTTTTGATAGCTTAGATGCACGAGAACTTAACTGCTCAATTGCAGAAACCGCCTCGCCATACTTTGCTACCGCATCTTGTGCCGATAGATCGCAAACTGGTAGTGATATACCATTTTTTTGTGCCTGCTCCTTTACGGTAGCAAGTGCATCAACAACCTTTGCTAGTGCAGTTATCTCGCCCGAGAGCTTAACTTCGCCCTCCGAAAGTTCATAGTCACTCACCTGAATATCCATAACCCCTGCCTCGGCTAGTTTCTCAAGAAACATATCCGCTGCACTATGGTGTACTAGGAAGTTATATTTTATCATTGGTACTATCATAGCGATGCCTCCTCTGCTTTTTTGTGACGAGTCTTAACTATCTTTTGCGACGACTTAGATAGGTTTTCCTCATCCTCCATAAAACGTTTAATCTTGCGGATAGCCTCCTGATAACCCGGAATCTGAACTTTCTCGTATAGGTTCACCTTTTGGGTGGTTTTCTTGCGAGCATAGTCCAAAACCTCGACCCTTTGGTGTAGCACTTCGTAGCGCAAGCCCATTTGAGCTGCGTTTTTCAAAAGTTCGATACCATCACCAATCCACAGTGCACTAGAGAAAAGGCTATAATCCTTTTGCACAAAATGCACTTTATCAAGCGTTGGAATAAAGACACCGGCTATCTTCGATTTGGAGATCTCGACATCCTCCACCGCCACTAGTGAGCCATCAAACTCGCTCCACAGAGCCGACATATAGTCGTACTGCTCCATAAAACGCTTGAGCTCACGCTCTACCTCGCTAGCTTGGTCTTTTGCCTTCTTTACTTCGACACGAAGGGCAGACTCCTTGCTTTTGATAGTGGGCAGAGCACGCTCACGAATTTTGAGCTGTTTGCCCAAATCGTTTAGTGACGTCTTATTATATTGAAACTTTATAGCCATATCAACAGATTTTTATACCGCTGGCCAGTACTTCTCAACCAACTCGTTTTTAATTGCTACCTCTGCTTTTGAGAAGTATCTTGCAAACAGAACCCACGTAGTGTCAAGCATGCGTGTAACGTCAATATTTACGTCAATTGCAAGTAGCTCAACCGAATACTCTTTTGCAAAATCGAGTGTACGCTGGTCATAATCTGTTAGGTCAAAACCATTCTCTAGCTTAGTCTTAGCACCAGCAGCATCGGCATATAGACGAACCGCTGCATTCATCACCTGTGGGTGATCTTCGCGTGTCTTTTTACCAATTACTAGCTGCTTTAGACGAGACAGCGAGCGGAATGGATCGACAATTACCTTACCCGTGTCGCTATCGTTACGTAGGAATAGCTGACCCTCGGTAATGTAACCTGTATTATCGGGCACAGCGTGTGTAATATCACCACCACTAAGAGTCGTTACGGCTATTAGCGTAATTGAACCACCGTTTGGTAGCTGTGCTGCCTTTTCGTATATCTTTGCAAGGTCTGAGTATAGCGAACCTGGCATAGAGTCTTTTGATGGAATTTGATCCATACGGTTAGAAACGATAGCAAGTGCATCGGCATAAAGTGTCATGTCTGTTAGTAGTACAAGCACCTTTTCGCCTTTTTCTACTGCAAAATACTCGGCTGCTGTTAGTGCCATATCTGGAACTAGCAGACGCTCTACCGGAGGATTCTCGGTTGTATTCACAAAGAATACGATTTTGTCAAGCACACCTGCATTGTCGAATACACTCTTAAAGTATAGGAAGTCATCGTTACTAAGACCCATACCACCAAGAATGATTTTATCTGCCTTTGCACGAAGTGCCACCTGCGCCATTACTTGGTTATATGGCTGGTCGGGATCGGCAAAGAACGGAATCTTTTGACCCGATACAAGTGCGTTGTTAAGGTCGATACCTGCAATACCTGTTGGAATAAACTCCGACGGCTGCAAACGCTTATATGGGTTTACGGTTGGTCCACCAATCTCTACCTCACGACCCGATAGGTTATCGTTGCCATACAAAGGCTTGCCATAGGCGTTGAAGATGCGACCTGCAAGATCGTCACCCACTTTTAGTTTTGGTGATTGACCATGAAACACTACCTCTGAGTTGGTACCAATGCCCTCGGTACCCGAGAACACCTGCATAGTAACTTTGTCGCCAACTAGACGCACCACCTGCGCTAGTTTACCACCTACGGTAGCAAGCTCCTCGTTACCAACCCCCTCGGCACGCACTGTTACGGTTGCCTTTGTGATGTCCTCTATCTTTGTATATACTTTTTGAAACGCTTTTGTCTCCATCTTATCTTGTTTTTCTGGAAGTTATTAACTAGGCTCTCTGCGCAATTAGCTCATTGGCACTCTTGTCGTACTTCTTGTAATCTTCGCTACCATATTCGCTATAATTCATCTGGCGGAAATCGTTGATTATCTGCTTATAGAACGATGCACAATCTACGAAATCTTTATGCTCAAATTTGGTATGGCAAATATCAATTACTCGAAGGAATAGCTCTCTTTGACGCTCCATTGTACACAAGCAGTCAATACTATCAAACGAGTCTTGTTGTAGCATTACAAAGTCGATAAACTCCGACTTCCAGTAACGATCGTGGTACTCGATAGGTACACCATCATCACCAAGGATATTAATTTGCTCATAAGCCTCTTTACCACGGCGAATGATAGTTTTTGCCTCTAGTACTTTGTCTACCCAACCATCACAAACGTTTTTGTTTAGGTACTCCACAATCTCGGGATACTCTAGGTATTTTGAGTAGCTATCAAGTGGGTCGATAGCAGGATAACGCTTACTATCGGCACGAGCCTGAGATAGGGCGTAGAAACAACGTGCTGCTTTTTTAGTAGATTCAGTCACAGGTTCTTTTAGGTTACCACCTGCTGGCGATACTGTACCAATAAATGTAATTGAACCAACCTCGCCATTGTTAAGTGTCACCAAGCCTGCACGAGAGTAGAAGTTAGAGATGATAGCCGAAAGGTCCATTGGGAACGCATCGGGACCCGGTAGCTCCTCTAGTCGGTTAGACATCTCACGAAGTGCCTGTGCCCAACGTGATGTAGAGTCGGCAAGGATAAGCACCTTGAGACCCATCGCTCTATAATATTCGCCAATCGCCATACCCGTGTAAACAGATGCCTCACGTGCCGAAACTGGCATATTAGATGTGTTACAAATGATTGTTGTACGCTCGATTAGCTTGTTACCTGTGTGTGGATCTTCTAGCTCTGGGAACTCAACAAAGATCTCTACCACCTCGTTTGCACGCTCACCACAAGCAACCATCATAATAACGTCTGCTTCGGCTTGCTTACTAAGTGCGTGCTGAAGTACCGTTTTACCAGCACCAAAAGGCCCCGGAATGAAACCAGTACCACCTTCGGCCATTGGGTTAAAGGTGTCGATAGCACGAAGACCCGTCTCCATTACTTTGTATGGGCGTGGCTTTTCTTTGTATGCAAGAACCGCATCTTTCACTGGCCACTTTTGTGTCATAGTGATTGTGTGTTCTTTGCCTGCACCATCTACCACTACTGCAATAGGCTCAACTACTGTGTAGTCGCCTGCTGCCATAATGCTCTTGATAGTATATTTGTCCTTCATTACAAAAGGAACCATAATTTTGTGCTCGATATTACTCTCTGGCACCCAACCTAGCCAATCACCAGCTGTTACAACATCGCCTGTTTTTGCAAGCGGAGTAAAAGCCCATTTTTTTGTGTTATCCACAGCGTCGTTGTATGAACCACGCTCTAGGAATAGGTTGTCCATCTGTGCAAGGTCGTTTTGCAGACCATCATAGATTTGTGAAAGGATACCCGGTGCTAGCGTTGCCTCTAGCATGTGACCCTCAAATGTTACTGGTGTACCGCTCATTAGACCACGTGTACTCTCAAACACCTGCACAAAGGCAACATTGCCTGTTACCTTAATTACCTCAGCCATCAACTTTACGTTCTCAAGCTCGATAAAGCAGATCTCATTCTGTGACACGGGACCCTCAATAAGAACCTCTACAAGGTTAGAGGTAACCCCTATTACTTTTCCGACTGTTTTCATATCTGATTTTTTATTTTTACTCATTTGATTCGTTTGAGCCGCTAAGCAGCTCTGGGCGTGTAAGAGATTTTACCATCATATCGAATAGCTCTCGACCTTTGTCTCTGTCGAGTGAAATCCAACGATAAATAATCCCTAGCTTTATCATATAGCCAAAGATAAAGCCACCGCCAAAGTAGTCAAACGTGGTTAATTCATCAACCATTTGCCAGCGGATAAGGTCTATCTTGCGCTCTTTCTCTATGATATTTGTACTCTCTATTGCTGAAATAATTGGGTCGATATATTCGAGTTCTCCTTTTAGTCCAAAGTCGGGCAATGCACTAGTAGTTAAAGCGGTTGCAATTTCACCCCCTCCAACAATTTCTGTGGCAATTTCTTTACTATACTTGCGTGCCGAAAATGCTGCGCACAAGTTTCTTAGGTTACGATCAAACTTTGCCCACTCTACCATAAAACTATTCTTGCTCGATTCTAAACGGGCATAGTAGCTCTCTAGCAGTGCTCTCTCTAGTGACACGGGCTCGGTTTCGCTATCATCATCATCATTAGGCTCAGCCGATAGTTTATATCTATCAACTACCTCCTTTATTGTCTTAGGAAGCCTTGCTGCTGCCTCTTCATCCTCGTCGCTTGGGCGTTGTGATCGCAAATAATCGACACACATTTGCACTTGCTCCACCTCTAGGTTACCTAGCTCGGATGGCTCGCCACCTCTACCATTATATAGCGCAACAATGTTAGCTATGTCATAGATAGTATATAGCTCGGTGAGCCTATCTCTATCTGTTTGTGACAGATGCGAGGCAATCTCCTCTCTCAAAGAGAGCAGCTTTAGCCCTTTGGCATCGCTATCAAACTGGTAATCGGTAAGCGAGGATACTAGAAAATAGTAGTTACGTCCTCCCATTACTCACTCTCCCCAAATAGTACGCTTAGAAGTGTTGGACGAAGATACTCTTTTAACATAGCATCAAACTGCTCGTCTGTAAAGCTAATGTAGTATCCTTTATCTTTGGGTTGTACTTTAAATCCGCTTGTTAGCGAACCATCTGCAACTACTGTTAGAGCAGCTGCTACTTTAGCCTCAACAAACTTTTTGATGTCGGGTTCGCTCTTTGAGCTTACTTTGATTGTTCCCTCGCTAAGACCGCTCTTAACCATTTCGGCAATTAGCTCTTGAACAAACTTGCTATCACCAAACGATGATGCAACCTCTTTTGTTACAGCCTCTGCTGTTACCGCACTCTGAAGAGTATGTTTCACATCACTAACCATCTGACGAGCTGCTAACGCTATCTCTCGGTTACTGCTCTCAATTTGGGCCTTTGCGGACTCATTGGCTTGGTTAATAATCGTTTCGGCTTGTGATTTTGCTTCTGCTAGAATTTTTGCAGCTGCTTCGTTAGCCTCGTTAACAATTCTCTCCTGCTCTGCTTTTCCTTTTGCAACTCCTTCTTGATAGAGCTGATCGGTTAGCTGTTGAATCTTACTCTCCATAGCTTTATATTTTATATGTTTTGACTTCTATTTACTTTCGAATATGGCATAGTTTAGCGCAATATAGTAAAAAAAAACTAGAAATACTTTACAAAAGTATTAATTTTTTGGTGGCATATGCTTCCACCTCTTGTGCGACCACAGCCAAAGATGAGGTTCACGTTGTATCATAATTTCGAGTCTAGAGGCGTAGCGGGCAGTTATTTCACCCGGTTGCACCTTTTCTTTACCATCATATAATAGGTAATAATAGGCACTATAATATCCTCTTCGCACTCTAGTAACATCCATAAAAACTATTGGTAAACCATACTTTAGTGCCAATTTTTCGGTTCCTGCAAAGAAAGCAGTTGGTTGATTTAAGAAGTCGAACCACTCTTTAATTTGGGGTTTAGGTGGGGTTTGATCGGCAATGAGTGCAACGGCTGTTTTTGTGCCACTTCGTCGTGCCATCAAAATCTCTTTTGCTACATCTGCCATAGCAATAGGGCGTGCTCCAAATTTCGAGCGCATTTTGCGATAGAAAGAATCCATCACTTTGCTCGTTAGAGGGTGATATACGGCTAGCACTTGTGCATCGGTGTATAGCTTGTAGCCAATCGTGTACTCCCACGAGGCTTGGTGCGCCATAGCGCATAGGGCTATGCCCCCTTGCTCGATAGCATCGGCAAGAACATGCTCGTTTACATATACAAACCTATTGCGTATGTCCTCCTCGCTAAGCGAAGGAAGCGTTATCGACTCTACAAATATATCGGCTAGGTTGCGATAGAAGTTCTCCTCGATTTGTAGACGCTGGGCGTCGTTCTTTTCGGGGAACGAGTTGCGAAGATTATCTCGTGTTACTTTTACTCTGTATTTAAGCACTTTATACAGCAATACAAATAGTAAATCAGAGATTTTGTTTTGCCATTTAATGGGCAAACTACCCACAAACAGACAAGCTGCCCAAACTAACTTTTGGGCAAACAATGTCGAACTATTTTGTGTTTTGTAACTCATATAATCTCTCTATCTCTATTTTCCAAATATCTTCGTTTGGAGTCTCCAATACAAGCGGCATATCATCAAATCTGCTATCTTGTGCTATAAAACGAAACACCTCTTCGCCCATCATACCACTACCAATGCTAGCATGGCGGTCGACACGACTACCCAATCCTTTTAGCCCATCGTTTAGGTGCATTCCCTTTAGGTAGTTAAAACCTACAACCTCATCAAATAGCTCAAAGGTGCGCTCGGCAGCATCAAAGCTCGAAAGATCATACCCTGCCGAAAATGCGTGGCAAGTGTCTATACACACGCCCACACGGCTCTTATCTTCTACTTTGTCTATAATTTGTGCCAAATGTTCAAAGGCAAAACCAATGTTGCTACCCTGCCCTGCTGTGTTTTCAATTACAGCCGTAACACCCGACACTTTGTCAAGTGCAATATTGATAGATTCCGAAACTAGTGCCAAGCACTCGTCCACCGATATTTTTTTGAGGTGGCTACCGGGGTGAAAATTCAATCTATCGAGCCCAAGTAGGCTACAACGCTCCATTTCGTCAATAAAGGCATTGCGGCTCTTCTCTAGTGGCTCGCTCTCGGGGTGACCAAGATTTATTAAATAGCTATCGTGTGCCAAAATTTGATGTGGCAAATAACCACACTCTATGCAATTTTGCTTAAAGCTCTCTATCTGCTTCTCTGACAAGGGAGCTGCCTTCCACTGGCGTTGGTTCTTTGTAAAAAGAGCAAACGCCTTTGCGCCTATCGCCTTTGCATTTAGCGGAGCATTCTCTACTCCACCCGATGCCGAGACGTGTGCACCAAAATATTTCATATTATGTATAATTTCAAATCAAATTTAAACCAACGCAATTTAGCAATTTAGTGTAAGAATCAAAAATAAAGATATTTTTTTCACTTTTTACAACATTGTGTATAAAAAAACTCCAACCGACTTTTGATCGGTTGGAGTTCACA
>CAYJIL010000001.1:78434-84951 GCA_964370235.1 uncultured Rikenellaceae bacterium
TATAAAAAAACTCCAACCGACTTTTGATCGGTTGGAGTTCACATCACATATAATAACTATCTATTTTTCGAGTCCCCAATTTAGATTTGGCTCACTTCCTAATACAAGCTCAAGAGTAGCACCACTAGTAATATCGTCGTGGTGTATATAGCTCTTGTTGTATGGTTTGCCATTAAGCGTAGCAGATTGTATGTAGCAATTCTCTTTTGAATTGTTGTTTGCTATGATAGTAAACTTTTTACCCTCACCTACACTTATCTCTACTTTGTCCATAACTGGGCTACACAGTTGATAGATAGGCTCTGACGGTACAGCAGGATAAAAACCCATAGCACCAAACAGATACCACGACGACACTTGTCCACAGTCATCGTTACCCGGTAGACCACCTACATCGTTAAAGAAGTAACGAGCAAGCATATCACGCACAACTTTTTGAGTTTTATATGGTGCACCTATAAAGTTATACATAAATGGTGCGTGCATAGAGAACTCATCGCCTACATAATACATGTCGGCAGCAAAGAAATTATCCATAAATTTCTCTAACTCTTTGTCACCACCCATAAATGCAGCAAGGCCTTTAACATCGTGTGGAACTAGCAGTGTGTGGTTACGGTAATAGATTTCGGTATCACGATCTGAGCCCTGCGCCCAAACACTAATACTCTTATCCATAGCAGGTAACCAATTACCATCTTTATCCTTACCACGAATCATGTTTGTCTCTTTGTCAAGAACGTTTAGGTAACGCTTCGAACGCTGCATGTACTCCTCGTACTTATCGGTTTTACCCATAGCCTTAGCCATTTGAGCAATTGAATAATCGTCAAACGAAAACTCTAGCGTTCTTGCAACTGGCTCGCCATGCACACCAGCAGGCACATAGCCAATAGTGTTAAACTCTTCGATACCTACACGACCCGAGAAACCTCTATCGCCTTTTGTAGTAGCATTCTTGAGCATAGCCTCTAGAGCAAGCTCCTCATCAAAGCCACGAATTCCTTTTACATACGCATCGGCAATAACTGCATCGGCATGTGTTCCCATCATAATGTTTCGGTACCATGGGTTTGGCCATTTAGGCAACCATCCACCCTGTTTGTAGGCATTAAGCATACCGTTTATAATATCGGCACTCTCTTGTGGGCGAATTATAACCCACAGTGGGTGCATCGAACGGAACGTATCCCAAAGCGATAGGTCGGTGTACATATGCTCTCCCTCGTGTACTTGATAATCAAACGGGCTAAAGTATCTGCCTCCCTCGTTTAGGTTACGAGGACCAACCAAACACTTTGTAAGTGCCGAATAAAAAATTGTCATGTCGTCTTGACTACCCACAACCTTTATTTTGTTTAGCTCCTTAGCCCAAAGATCGGCTCTCTTTTCGACCTGCTGTTCAAAGTCAAAAGTAGGAATCTCTTCGGCCATATTTTTGCGAGCTTGCTCAAGGCTAATTAGCGATGTTGCTACTCTCACCTTTACCTTTTCGCCCTCTTTTGTAGCAAAGCTAACATATACACCATTGGCGTCAACACCTTGTGTGAACCTTTGAGCAGCAACGCTATCTTCGATGGTAACTGGTTCTTGGCAACGTAGCTTCATCTCGGTTGCAGCCGAACCATCAAAGTACTCGATACGAAGCTTGTGCTTTTCGCCTTTTGTAAGATTTACGGTGTATGATAAAACTCCTGTCGAACGGTAGCCCCACTCGTCAATTACCAATTCATCGTCAAAGTACATTCTTGTACCATCCTTTGTAGTAAGCTCAAATGTATGCTCACCACTGTGGCGTGCAACTATATCGGCATCATATCTTGCCGAAAAGAAATCGGCAGGAACACCCTCGCTAGGAGATTTTAACCAGTCATAGTTTAAGAACTCATACTTCATTGTTTTTACTGGCTTGCCTTGCAGCTTGTCATTGCCATAATATGTTGCATCAAAACCATTTGGTGCTAGCTCCTTACCCACAACATCGGCAAGCATATCGGCACTATATGAGTCGAAATCTTTGTCAAACTCTGCCACAAAGTGGTTTCTAAACTCGCCTGCAATAGATGTATAACCCTCTATTTGGCGCTTCTCTGGAATAACCTTATAGGTACCCGGAATGAATACACCATCAAAGAGAATTGATGAATTGCTCGATTCGGGGAAAGTAAACTGAAAAATTGCAGTCTTTGCAGCAGCCGTTAGCTCACACTTTATCTTGTAGTCTTCTAAGAACACCGAATAGTAGTGTGGTTTTGCTATTTCGGTATCGTGGCTATATGCCGAACTACGCTCTGCTGCATCGTAGCTAACATCGCCCACAATAGGCATTAGGCACATTGCGCCCCAATCCTGCACCACAGCGCCATTTGGGTAACGAGTACCTCTAAAACCCTGTATACGCTCTTGGTCATACCAATATGGTACAGGAATATTAAGAATCTTTTGTGTATAAACTGCCGTTTGTGGTGTCCAGTGAGTTAGCGCAGAAGGGTCACCAACTAGTGGCGAAACATAGCCCATAGGCTCTTCGACCTGAGTCACAGTTACGTTTGCAATACTCTCTGCCGTACCAATGCGAGTATCGACATAATCTAGCACCGAATGGTTAGAAGCATCGCCTTGGCAAGCGGTAGTAGCAATAGCCACTACTCCACACGCCACTAGCTTTAATCCTAATTGCTTAGAGCGAGCAGAAATTGATTTTTTAAAACTTGTCATATCCTATTTTAATTTATTATTATCTGTTGTCATAATTTGCTCGGTAGTTATTATATTGTGGTAAACTGCCTAACAAAAACCATAATAGCTACCAACAAAGCTATATTTTTATTCGATATTTGGCACAAATAAGCCCATTTTAGACTAAATAGCAGAAAAAAAATACTCCTTGGCGTAGTATATTATACGCCTAGGAGTATTAAAACTTATAATTTTTGTAGCCATTACGCTATTTTGACTCTGTCGTTTGTGGCGAAAGAATTTCGCTGTACTCTTTTGTATTATCCAAAAGCTCGATTGCACGATCAACCTCAATGTCTGAGTCTGCCATACGCTCGGCTCCACCCTCGGGATAGTGATATCTAGTAATGATTGCCACCTCTAAGAAATCTTCGATGTCATCTTTGTATAGCTCTAAATCGACTTCTCTATCACCCGAAAGTAGTTTCTCGATACGCTCAATATCGTCTTTGATTTGGTCGTAATATAGCTCTCGCTTTGCCGAAGCAACTAGCTTATCGAGATGATACTCCGACGTAGACTTAAATGTGATCTCTTTGTCGGCAACAAACTCTTTAAACTGCTCGTAGTCCTCGTCACTAAGATTAAATGTGCGAATATCGGGTGCAGTTGTGTGTGTCTTGAAGTACTCTATCGAGTAATCATCGATATAACCCATTGCCAATAGGCTAATAGGGAATTTGCTGTGGTGACGAGGCTCAATCTTGACATCGGGCGTAATACCACCACCATCAAATACCTTGCGACCACCTGCCGTTTCAAACTCACTAATTAGCGAATCGGGAATATTACCCACACTACCATCCTCGTTGCGATGTGAGTAGTCAACTGCCTGAATACATCTTCCGCTAGGAATATAGTATTTAGCAGTAGTTACTTTTATAAGATTACCAAACCCTATCTCTCGTGAGCTTTGTATTAGCCCCTTACCAAAGGTGCGAGCACCCACAACCACTGCACGATCCATATCCTGCAAAGCGCCCGATACAATCTCGCTAGCCGATGCCGACGAGCTATTCACCATTACAACTAACGGTAGGTCGGGAGCAATTGGCTCGGCATGTGTCGAGAAGCTCATGTTTTCGTCGGCATTACGCCCTTTTGACGATAACACATGGCTGCCCTTTGGCACAAATAGCGACACAATATCTATTGCCTCGCCCATGATTCCTCCGCCATTATTGCGCAAATCGAGGATAAGACCCTTTAGTTTACCTGTGGCTTGCATCTGCTCAAGGGCACGCTGCACTTGATCTGAACAATTCTCCGAAAAGCTATCTAGCCCTATATATCCAACCGAATCGGTAATAAAACCTGCGTATGATATAGCAGGAAGTGCTATGCGTTCACGAGTGATTGAGAGCTTGTTATCTTTGCCCGTGCGAGGCGAGCGCACAGTTATTTTTAATACTGTTCCCGGCTCACCCTTCATGGCATTACTCACATACTCGGTAGATTTACCTGCCATGTTTTTGCCATCAATCTCGATGATTTCGCTACCCGGTTCTACACCAGCCTTGTCGATGGGAGCTCCACGATATGGGGTCATTATGCGAACATAACCTGCCGAATCTCGTGATGCCGAAATTAATGAACCTACACCGCCATATTTTAGCGTTGTCATAGTATTAAACTCCTCAACCTCGCTCTTTGGAATGAATTCGGTGTAGGGGTCGAGCCCCTTTAACATACCATCGGCTGCATCTTTTAGCAGCTTATCGGGATCTATTGGGTCGACATACATTGCAGATACATTTTTCCACACATTGAACAGTACGTCCATGCTCTGCACAACACGATAATCATCCTTTGCACCAAAAATGGCTGTCACAACAACCATCGGCACAAGAACATAGGGTAAAAAGCGAAATGACTTTCTTTGCATATCTATTTTTTAAGAGTTTCCATGCGATATAGGATAGATACTAACGAACGGCGGCTACCCGATATTGTCGCTGGCTTTGCGCTCTTGTCAATCACAATCTCGTCCTCATACAAAAGAACCAGTTTTTTAAGTGTTGTTCTTGCTCTAAAAACTATGCGTGTTTCATCTTCGCTTGTTAACTCATAACCGCTCATTGCCATCACTTGGTCGACAACATCACGGCTAGTCACTGGATTAACAACCATCTCTCTTTTTACATAACCCATGATTGGTTGCAAAAAGCCAAGAGCAATGAATGCTACGCCCAAAAGCCTGCCGTTGCTCGTTGCAAAGATTCCACCCAAATCCTCAAAACCGATAGATACATTGCCTGTTAGGCTCATAATCGAAAAAATAACGGTAAATAAAACCACTAGATATAGCAGATATTTCACCATTCTACGAAAGTAGATTGCCATAATTGATCTTTTTTTATAATTTTAACAAAATATTATCCTCCACAAATATAGTGAAATAATATAAACCGACCACCTTTAATCGTTTGGGAGGTGTTAAAAATTAGTCGAAAAGTGAAAATTTCATTGGCACATAGGGTGTTTAGAGCTTTGGTAGCAACACTATTTCCACACCGTTGCAGGGTGTGTAGCAAACTGCTTTCGAGTGGCGAAAGAGTACTTTGCACCTTGTGTCGAATTAATTTGCCAGCAACGGGTTATATTTATAGCCCCAAAGAGAATGATTTGATGTATCTCTTTAATGGCAGAGCCGATATAGAGGCTGCCGTTTCGCTGTTCTACTACGACAAGCTATCGCCCTACTCTACCATTATCAAGAACCTAAAGTTCAAAGGTGCAAAAGATATTGAGCAGGTGGTTGTAGCTTGGTATTGCAGGCTACTAAACGAGGCAAATTTATTTAACGACGTAGATGTGGTGATTCCTATTCCACTACACCCCAAGAGATTAAAGGAGCGAGGTTATAACCAAGCAACATATATTGCACGCCCAATTGCCAAGGCTCTATCGGCAAAGCTAGACGAGAGCTCGGTGGTGCGTAGCCGCAATTCTCAACCTCAATCACAAATAAAAAATCTTTCGCAGCGAATTACCAACGTAGACGGTATATTTACCCTAGTAGATGCTAGTGCACTAGAGGGTAAACACATACTGCTGGTTGACGATGTAATAACAACAGGGCACACAATCATATCGCTAGCACAAACTATTAAAGAGGGTACTAGCGATTGCCGCATATCGATATGTGCGCTTAGCTCGGTAAAGAAGTATATATTTAGGTAGTGTTAAAAAAGCTATAACTACTCCTCAGATGGTGTAAACTCTAGCTCATAGTTATCGTACTCGGGCTTCATCATTGCACCAGTTGCAGCATCAATACCCCAACCCAATATATCAAATAGGTTTAATACCGCTACTGCATTAAAATCTTTATAAATCGTTATAGTCGCAGGCTTATAACCTTCTGTTTTTGCAGTCACTAAGGTTTCGTAGAAGCCACGCTTAACTTTTGTTTGAAACGGGAATGTGACATCGTTGTGCTTTCGCCCATCGATAATTACTTGATCGGCTTTCTCTATATTTGCATCAATCAAAATACGTTTTTTTGAACCGCTAAAAATTGTGGCACACGAGGTCATCGAAATCACAGCTATTATAGCTAGTGTGTGGCGTAAAATTCTTTTTTGCATAATCTTTTAATTAAGGTAATAGATTAGTAATAAGTAAAATACGGCATAAATATACAAACATCACCAAAACACCCAAATAAGGTGTAAAATTATTTTATAGAATGGGTTGAATTGGCGATTATAGCGCAAAAAACACAACGCTATAATTCTTGATAGGGCTTTGCCACTGTCATCACAAATTTAATAAA
>CAYJIL010000002.1:0-6529 GCA_964370235.1 uncultured Rikenellaceae bacterium
TTCCCACTATACATTTGATCATAATAACTAGCATAATCACCCGAAGTAATATTCTCCATCCATTCACGATTATCCAAATACCATTTCACACTATTCTCGATACCCTCTTCAAACTGAAGCGAAGGCTCCCAACCAAGCTCATCACGCAACTTAGTTGCATCAATAGCATAGCGCAAATCATGCCCAAGGCGATCTTCGATATATGTAATTAACGACAACGAATGACCTTCGGCATTACCCACCATGCGGTCAACTGTCGAAATAAGCACCTTAATTAAATCAATATTCTTCCACTCGTTAAAACCACCAATATTATAAGTCTCAGACAGTTTACCCTTGTGGAATATAAGATCGATAGCACGTGCATGATCCTCGACATATAGCCAATCACGAACATTCTCGCCCTTACCATACACCGGAAGTGGCTTACCATTAAGAATATTATTAATAAACAACGGAATTAGCTTCTCGGGAAACTGATATGGACCATAGTTGTTTGAACAATTTGTCACAACCACAGGCATCGAATATGTATCGGCATATGCTCTCACAAAGTGATCGCTACTTGCCTTTGATGCCGAATATGGGCTATGTGGGTCATAGCTAGTCTCTTCGGTAAACATAGTGTTATCCATTGCTAGCGAACCATACACTTCGTCTGTCGAAATATGATAAAAAAGTTTACCCTCGTAGTTACCATTCCAGTGCACTTTGGCAGCTTGCAAAAGCGAAAGCGTACCCATTACATTTGTCTTTGCAAATGTGAACGGATCTTTAATGCTTCGATCTACATGGCTCTCGGCAGCAAGGTGTATAACACCATCGATATTATATTCAGCAAAAAGCTCTAACATTCTATCGTAATCGCAAATATCTTCCTTTACAAAGGTATAGTTATCGCTATTGGCAATATCGGCCAAATTGGCAAGGTTACCTGCATAGGTTAATTTATCGAGATTAATGATATTATAATCTGGATATTTATTCACAAACAATCTTACTACGTGGCTACCTATAAAGCCAGCACCACCCGTAATCAATACATTCCTTTTCATATCTTGATAACTTATATATTCTCTATTTCGTTTATGCATCGAGCGAGCGACTCGCTCCAATATGGAATTGCGACACCAAACGTGTCCTTAAACTTAGATTTATCCATCACCGAATAGTGTGGACGCTTTACTTTTGAGGGAAACTGGGAGCTATAACATGGCGTAACCACACAGTTATACTTACTCTCTTTTACTATTTGATAAGCAAAATCGAACCACGAGCAAACTCCTTCGTTTGAATAGTGATATACTCCTTGCTTATCGTGACAGCTAGGGTTTTCGACAATATGGCATATAGCTTGTGCCAAATCGCCTGCATAGGTTGGCGACCCCACTTGATCGAAAACCACAGATAACATATCTCGCTGCGTGGCAAATTTGCGAATAGTCTTAACAAAATTATTCCCAAACGAGCTATACAACCACGATGTACGCAAGATAATATACCTTGCACCCGACTCTACGATGCCTTTTTCGCCATCTAGCTTGGTTTTACCATACACTCCAATTGGCTCGGTATTATCGGTCTCGACTCTTGGGATGTTGCCATCGCCCGAAAACACATAGTCTGTCGAAATGTGTATCAATAGCATGTTACGCACAGCAGCAGCTTGTGCAAGCTGCTTGGGCGCTATATTATTTACAAGATTGGCTAACGTAACATCGTCCTCGGCTGCATCTACATTGGTGTAGGCAGCACAATTTACGATAATATCGATATTGTGACTATCGACAAAACTACCAACACTATCGCTAGAGGTTATATCTAGCTGCGATGAATCGGTAAAGATGTAGTTATTCACTGGGCTTTTGGCAATTGCCTTAATAGACGAACCTAGCTGCCCTGCTGCTCCTGTAACTAATATATTCATTATTTACATTTTTGAAATCTTAAGAAGGTGCTGACCATATTGATTCTTTAGCATTGGCTGGGCTAGTTGCTCTAGTTGCTGAGCAGTAATCCACCCTTTGCGAAAGGCAATAGCCTCTAGCGAACCAATCTTGAGACCTTGACGTTTCTCGATAACTTCGATAAAAGTAGATGCCTCGGATAGTGAGTCGTGAGTTCCGGTATCTAACCAAGCAAAACCACGACCTAGCTTTTGCACCATTAACTCCTGGTCGTCAAGAAACGCCTGATTAACAGTTGTTATCTCTAGCTCGCCACGAGCCGATGGCTTTATGCTCTTTGCCACCTCAACCACCTTTGGAGGATAGAAGTATAGGCCTACAACTGCATAATTAGATTTTGGATTTTGTGGCTTTTCTTCAATCGATAGACACTTGCCATCGCTGTCGAAATCTGCCACACCATATCGCTCGGGATCGTTTACCCAGTAACCAAAAATTGTTGCTTTGCTATCGTTTTGAGCCCTCTCGACTGCATCGGATAGCATCTTGGTAAACCATGAGCCATAGAAAATATTATCGCCCAATACCAAACAAACCGAATCGCCAGCAATGAACTCTTCGCCAATAATAAATGCTTGTGCAAGACCATCGGGCGATGGTTGCTCGGCATACGAAAAGTTAACACCAATATCGGATCCATCGCCAAGCAAACGCTCAAAAGATGGAAGATCTTGTGGTGTAGAGATTATTAGTATCTCCCTAATTCCGGCCAACATTAACACCGAAATTGGGTAATAGATCATTGGTTTATCGTAAATTGGAAGTAGCTGTTTACTAACACCTTTGGTTATAGGATAGAGCCTTGTACCAGACCCTCCCGCAAGTACGATTCCTTTCATAACTATTTGGTTTTTATTTTAATCTTTTGGTTTAGCACATACAATAACACAAACCACACTACTGCAATTGCAATTACTATTAGGTTAATGTTTATTGTTGCCGATAGTGGCAAGAATACAACCGCAAACATTAAAGATACCATTAATATAGATATCATCGATTTACGGTGCGAAAGCCCAAGATCAAGAAACTTGTGGTGAATGTGGTTACGATCTGGCTTAAATGGATGGTTGCCTTTTTGCATTCTAAATAGTGCAACCCTAACCACATCGAAACAAGGCACGATAAGCGGAGCAAAAGCAGCCACGATTGGGTTAAAGTTTAGGTCACCAAAATCGACATTAGTTAGGTTTAGACTTAGCAAACTAAGAATAAAGCCAATGGTTAGCGAACCTGTGTCACCCATAAATATTTTACGCTTTCTAAAGCCAAATACATTATATACAAAGAACGGAATGATAGTACCCATCGACGCAAATGCCAACGCTGCAAACGCCATCTCGCCTACCATAAAATATGCCACACCATAGTATAGCAAAGCAATGATACTAAGACCCGATGCCAAACCATCAATACCATCGATTAGGTTTATGGCATTAATAATAAAGACTACCAAAAACACTGTTAGAAGGTAACTTACAACAGGATTAAGGGTATCAATAAAGAATAAACCTCCCAAATCTGATATTGCTACACCCGAAACAAGAAGTAGAATACCACAAATAATTTGGGCTATAAATTTAGCACCAAATCTTACGCTTATAAGGTCGTCTTTCAAGCCTATCAAAAAGAGAATAGTGAGTGAACTTATACACAAAACATAGGTTGTGATTTCACCACTATAATACCTTATCACTCCCACCTTGTCTACAACCAAAGCGATACCTAGTACCAACGATAGTGTAAAAAGTATGATTGGCATAAATGCTACTCCTCCTAGCCTAGGAACGGCACCCTTGTGTGATTTACGAGCATTCTGATCGTCAAATAAACCTTTCTTGTATGAAACCAACAAGATATTAGGGATAACCCACGAAGAGCACACGATGCTTATGGCTATAGCTAATATAGAATACAACAAATTTAAATTCATAATTATACAACTCTCGTTTACAAATAATTAACAAAACACAATAGCAGAAAGACGACAAAATCTCACTGCAAAAATTCACAAATAGTACCACAAAGGTAATTAAAATATCACAACTTATATCACCACACCTATTTATTTAATAAAAACACTTTAATATGGGGGATCAAACATTAATTTTACGCTAACTAAGGCACAAAAAAGAGCATTAAACGGCTCGTAATTGTGCATATCTTTAAACCAAACATTGCTTGCCGAGGTCTCTTTGGATACTAGCAAGATAAAGATTATCTTTGTGCAATCAACTATAAAATCAATCAACAAACATGATTATAAACGAAAGAGATAGCCGCAAAGAGTACATCATCACAGCGGCACAGCAAATTATGACTGCGGCGAGAACCTCGCCCAAAACCAAAGGGCACGACAACATGGAGATAGCCCTAGTCATAGGCGAAGATATAGAGCTACTAGCCAGTGCAATGCACAAAGAGGCAGAGCGCACGGGCATGAAGTTTTTGATACGTGATGCAGCCAACATTACTGTTAGCGATGCCGTTATTTTGGTGGGTACAAAAAACCAATCACACGGGCTTAACTGTGGGTATTGTGGCTATGCTACTTGCCAAAAAAAGGACGAAAACGACCTTGCAGCTTGTGCTCTCAACCACGTAGATGTTGGTATTGCACTAGGTAGCATGTGCTCTACGGCAATGGATCTAAAGATTGACACTAGGGTAATGTTTTCGGCAGGATTGGCAGCTATGTCAATTGATCTTATGCCACAGTGCCATAGCCTATATGCCCTACCACTGAGCATAGGTTCGAAGAGTCCGTTTTTTGACAGAAAATAACTCTCGTTAACGGTTTGCAATAACCACTATAAAAGATTATCTTTGTGGTGATTTTTCTCATAATTTAGGCATGAAAAGTATAATATCCGTAGAGGGTGTAAATCTAGCATATTCACAAATGGGCAGCAGCGGCAGAGCAGTTATCTTAATGCACGGCTGGGGCTGTACGGGCGAAACTGTTAAGTCTATTGCCCAAGCAATATGTGATAGGCACATAGTATATAGTATAGACCTACCGGGCTTTGGCGCAAGCAGCGAGCCACCTGCGGTGTGGGGTTCGCTGGAATACTGCCAATGTATAGAGTCCTTTGCAAAGGCGCTAAACATTACAGACCCAATTCTTATTGGGCACTCTTTTGGGGGTAAAATATCTATTCTGTTTGCCTCTCGCAACTCGGTTAATAAGGTAGCACTAGTGGGCTCGGCAGGTGTTAAGCCCAAGCGCAGCATTAAGTACTTCCTAAAGGTATATAGCTACAAGGCAGTAAAAAATGTTTTACCATTTTTGGTAGGAACAAAAAAAAGCCAACAGATTCTTTCTAACTACCGATCAAAGGCAGGTAGTGCCGATTATAGCAGTGCCAGCGAGCATATGCGCTCGGTTTTGGTTAAGGTAGTAAACGAAGATGTAACTTCGGTTATGGGGTCAATTACTGCCCCCGTGCTACTAATGTGGGGAGCAGGCGACACAGCTACACCAGTGCGTGATGCCAAGGTTATGGAAAAGAAAATAAAGAACTCGGGGCTTGTGCTATTTAATGGTTCGGGGCACTACCCATTTTTGGATGAACCCTATGCGTTTAAAGCGGTTCTTAATAAATTTTTAGATTAATGAATATAGCTATTATTACCTTTGCACTCATGTGTGCACTATACTATCTTGTTGTCTCGGTGCGCTTTCAGCTGCAGATGTTTCAGCAAAACTCCTATATGGCAGATCGTTACTTTAGATACCTAAAGGGACAATTTTCGCCTCTAGAATATATTATCCTACTAATTTTGTTGGGTAATATACTATATTTTAAGCAAGCAATAATTGCTATAGTATTTGCAGGTATTGCAACTAGAATAGCTAGAAAAAAGAGCAAGAAGTCTCTTGTATTCACCCCACGTGTGGTTCGACTGGCGGTTGTTGCTGTTGTTATTTCGATAATTGCACCAGCGTGTGCAATTGTGGCAGGAGAGTGGCTTGCGGCAGTTGGTATGATTATACTTGCAGCTATAATTTCGCCTATTGTTGTTATGCTATCAAATGCAGTGCTAACACCCGTCCAAAAATATATCAACAACAAATACATTAACGACGCCAAAAGAATACTAGAGTCGATGCCAAACCTAAAGATTATTGGCATAACGGGTAGCTATGGCAAGACTAGCACAAAGCATTTTTTGCACAAGATACTATCGCAAAAGTATAATACACTAATGACTCCGGGTAGTTACAACACCACACTAGGTGTTGTGCGCACCATTCGCGAGCAGCTAAAGCCATATCACGAAGTGTTTATTGTAGAGATGGGCGCCAAGGAGGTGGGCGATATTGCACAAATTTGTGAGCTAGTAAACCCACAAATGGCTATTCTTACGTCTATTGGCGAGCAACATCTCGAAAGTTTTAAGACGATAGACAATATACGCAAAACAAAATTCGAGCTTATAGATTCGCTACCTAGCGGTGGTTTTTGTGCCATTAATGCCGACTTTATGCAAGTTGCCAAAGGGAGCGAGGGTATAAGCGACAAAATTAAGTGTTGCCGCTACGGCATGAGCAAAGGGGT
>CAYJIL010000002.1:6629-55938 GCA_964370235.1 uncultured Rikenellaceae bacterium
CTAAAAGAAGGCGGAGCAAGCGACGATTCCATCTTTACAGCACAATCGCTGCAAGAGGCGGTAGCTCACCTAGGGCAAAAATTCCCTACTGGGGGCTACGTAGTGTTGTATGAGAACGACCTGCCCGACACATTTAAATAGAGGTATAAATTAGAACAAAAGATATATAATGAAGATAAGTATTGCACTCTTTATGGGGGGTCGCTCTGTGGAGCACGAGATTTCGGTACTCTCTGCCTTGCAGGCATATAACGCACTAGACAAAAACAGATATAGCGTAACACCAATCTATATTACAAAGTCGGGTGAGTGGTATAGCTCTGACTTACTACTAGATGCTGCCAACTACAAAGATTTGGCATCGCTAGTTAAGCGTAGCCGCAGGGTGTATATGAAGGCTCAGACGGGCGATCATAATATTTACACAAAAGGTACTTTTTCTGAAAAGGTATTTGCAAAGATAGATGTAGTGCTACCTGTTTTGCACGGTACAAATGGTGAGGATGGTTCGTTTCAGGGCATTATAGAGGCAACTGGCTTGCCCTATGTTGGTTGCGATGTGCTTTCATCGGCAAATGGTATGGACAAAATCACCATGAAGATGATACTAGCTAGCTGTGGTGTGCCAGTGGTAGACTATGTATGGTTTACCGATGGACAATATGCAGCAGCAAAAACATCGGTTATCGAAAAAGTAGAATCGCTAGGCTACCCTGTCATTGTAAAGCCTGCATCGCTAGGTTCGTCGGTGGGTATTTCGCAGGCTAGCAACCGCACCGAGCTCACTCGTGCCATTGCCGATGCCGAGCGTTACTGCTCTCGCATATTGGTTGAGCGCATGATAACCGACCTAAAGGAGATTAACTGTTCGGTGCTAGGTAGTTGTGACGAGTACCAAATGTCGGTGTGCGAAGAGCCACTGCGTTCGGGCGAGATACTATCATACAAAGATAAATATATGAGCGGTGGTAAATCATCAAAAGGTATGCAGAGCACAAAGCGCCGCATCCCAGCCGATTTGCCCGAGGTAACAAGAGAGCGCATACAGTTTTTGGCTGGCGAAACATTCAGAGTACTATCGTGCAGCGGTGTTGCACGCATTGATGTAATGATAGATGGAGCTAGTGGCGATATATATGTTAACGAAATTAACACTATTCCTGGTTCTCTATCGTTTTATCTATGGGAGGCTAGCGGCATTAGCTTTGACAAGCTAATGGATAAGCTGGTAGATATAGCCATCAAACGCAAGAGTGCACAAGACTCAAAGAGTGTTAGTTATGGCGATAATATCTTTAATATGAACGTATCTAGTAAATCTTCAAAGGCGTAAATATAAACTAGTTGAGCAATGGCACACGTTAAAAGAAAGCCTAGGGTATGTTGCCTAATGAACATACTACCACTATATAGGCAATCTATATTCTCGGCAATAGACCAAGATAACGATATGGATACCTTCTTCTATGGCGGAGATGGTTCTAATGATGGTATTGCACTAATGGATGGTAGGTCGCTTAGTGGCTTTATGGGCTATATGCGCAACCAGTATAAAGACAAAAAACTCATATGGCAAAAGGGCTGGCACAAAGTGCTGTTTAAGGGTTATAGTGTCTTTATTTTGACGGGCAACCCTGGCATTCGCTCAAACTGGTTGGTAATGCTGTATGCTAGATTGACGGGCAAAAAGGTTGTTTTGTGGACACATGGCCTATATGGTAACGAGTCGCCACTCACAAAGTGGAAAAATATGCTATATATGCGCACTGCATCGCACCTTTTGCTATATGGGAATCATGCCAAACGGCTACTATCACAGAGCGGTTATCCATCCTCAAAAATGAGCGTGGTGTACAACTCTCTCAACAACGATTACCTAAAGAGTTTGCGCAAAAAATATGTAGACCCTAGCTATATGCGCAACGTATTTGGTAACGACTACCCTGTGGTTATATTCACAGGTAGGCTTACAAAACACAAATCTCTTGAGCTTATTATAGAGGCAATTGGGGTTCTCAAACACCAACTAACTGGCTGCAACGTAATGTTTGTGGGCGAGGGCGAGGCACGCGCCGAGCTTGAGGAGCTAGCACAAAAAATTGGGGTTGACGACAGAATATTCTTTTATGGTGAATGCTACGATGAGCAGATGTTGGCGGTGCTTTTCCAAAACAGCAGGTTATGCATATCGCCCGGTAATGTAGGGCTAACTGCCATACACTCTATGAGCTTTGGAGTTCCGGTTATTTCGCATGACGATTTCTCACACCAAATGCCCGAAGCCGAAACTATTAGAAAAGGTGTTACGGGGAGCTTTTTTAGGCGTGGCGACTCTATTTCGCTTGCCGAAACTATGGACAGATGGCTTGCGATAACAGCAGACAAGCAAAAACGAGAAAAGGTAGAGCAAAACTGTTACAATATGGTTGACAAGGTATATAATGCTCAAAACCAACTCAAAGTCATAAGACACGTGGTTCACTCAATAGTATGACACAATTAGCGTTGGTACGCTAATTGTTTGATGTATATATAGTGATAATAAGAAAATAATAATTTTTACAATATGAATCAAGAACAAACAACAGACAATCAAGAGCTTAACACAGATACAACACAAGAATCAGGCACTTGTGAGCAGCAGTGCGATGCTACATCTAGTGACAATATGTCACAAACGACAGATACTGAGTCTGACACAACTGTGGCAGAGGAGCCAGATTGGAGAGATCGTTTTATGAGGCTATCGGCAGAGTTCGACAACTTTAGAAAGCGTACCCTTAAAGAGAAAATGGATCTTATGGAGTATGGTGGCGAGAGTGTTATTAAGTCGTTCCTAAAGATTACCGATGATTATGATCGTGCGGTAGCAGCAATGCAAAAGAGCGATGATATCGAAGCTATCAAGCAGGGTATCATACTCATACACACCAAGCTAGAGGAAGTTCTAAAGCAAAACAATGTGATTGAGATTGAGGCAATGGGCAAAGATCTTGATACCGATTTTCATGATGCAATAGCTAAAGTGCCAACTCCAGACGAGCAAAAAGGCAAGGTGATAGATGTTGTAGAGAAGGGCTACACACTAAAGGACAAGGTAATTAGATATGCCAAAGTTGTAGTAGGAGAGTAATATAGCAAGTAAAATGGCAAAAAGAGATTATTATGAAGTGCTGGGGATCGATAAATCGGCCTCGGCAGACGAGATAAAAAAAGCATATCGCAAAGCAGCTATTAAGTTTCACCCCGACAAGAACCCGGGAGACAAAGAGGCCGAAGATAAGTTTAAAGAGGCAGCCGAGGCATACGATGTACTAAGCAATGGCGACAAAAAGGCTAGATATGACCAGTTTGGTCATGATGGCATGTCGGGCGGTTTTGGTGGCGGTGCCGGAGCAGGAGGTTTCTCTTCGATGGACGATATTTTCGATCGCTTTGGCGACCTATTTGGTGGTCACTTTGGTGGTTTTGGTGGCGGCGGTGGCTCTCGCCAGAGAGTTAACCGTGGTTCCGACCTAAGAATCAAGGTAAAACTTACGCTCAAAGAGATTGCAACAGGTGTTGACAAAAAGCTAAAGATAAACAAGCTAGTTGGTTGTGACCAGTGTAGTGGCACAGGTGCAAAGGACGATAACTCATTCACAACATGTTCGACTTGTAGTGGTAGCGGTTATGTTACGCAGGTGGTAAACACATTCTTTGGTCGCACACAAACTCGTGGCGTTTGTCCTACTTGTAACGGTAGTGGTAAGATTATAACTGCTAAGTGTTCGAAATGTACGGGCGAAGGCGTTGTACGTGCACAAGAGGTTGTAGAGATACACATTCCAGCGGGTGTTGCCGAGGGTATGCAGCTATCGGTTGCAGGCAAAGGTAATGCAGCAAAGAATGGCGGAATTGATGGCGATCTTCTAATTTTGATTGAGGAAGAGAGACATCCCGAGCTAGAGCGTGATGGCAACGACCTAATATATAACCTACGACTAAAGATAACCGATGTTGTTCTTGGTACTAGCGTAGAGGTACCTACGGTTGATGGTCACGTCAAAATTAAGATTGAGCCAGGAACCGAAGCTGGTCGAGTACTAAGACTTCGTAGCAAGGGTCTACCTGCTGTGAACGGCTATGGTAAAGGCGATTTGCTAGTATGTGTAGATATTTTCGTGCCTAAGAGCGTATCGAAAAAAGACAAAGAGCTACTAGAAGAGCTGTCTAAGAGCGATAGTTTTGCACCCAACGAAAGCAAAAAGGAGCCAAACATATTCGAAAGAATGCGTAGCTTCTTTATGTCATAAGTTCTGTTATAGAGGTTGTCTTGATTTGTCGAGGCAACCTCTTTTTTTCATGCTACTTATTTGCTAAGTAGCTTTTATTAACCAAAAGAAATGTATTGATATGTTAGAGTTAACAACACCATCACTACTCTTTTCGGCTATATCGCTAATACTACTCGCTTACACAAATAGGTTTTTATCATATGCCTCGGTTGTAAGAGATCTAAAAAGCGAGCATGACAAGGAGCACGATCCTCGTCATATAGCCCAAATTCGCAACCTATATAAAAGGCTGCACCTCATTCAGGCAATGCAAATTTTTGGCATTGGTAGCCTGCTATTTTGTGTAGTTGCCATGTTTATGATGTATATATCGCACCCCATTTTGGCTGAGTGGCTATTTGGTATTGCGCTACTATTGCTAGTTACGTCGCTAGCAATCTCTATTTGGGAGATAAATATATCTGTTGAGGCACTCAAAATTAACCTAAGTAAGGGGCAACCAGCAAGTAAGCCCAAAAACAGCAAACGATTCAGAGGCCGTAGATCGCTAAGCAAATAGATGTCATCGCATCACAAAACCATGTGGTGTGTTAGCTTATAGGACTACAAACTATGATTATGGTAGTTACCAACAAAAGAGAGAGCCTAGCTTGATTAATCAAGCTAGGCTCTCTCTTTTATCACATATATAATAGAACTATCTACGGTATGAAGCTACAGGAACATCTGTGTGGCTGTGCTCTAGGATTTCGGTTTGATAAACCTCGCCATCGATTCTAATTTCGTCAGCTTCCCACTCAAATGTCGAACCACTTGTATTCCACTGAACCTCGATAACATGCTCTTGGCTGTCACCAAATATCTGCTTAGATACTATTTTAGCAACACTACGATCGAATGGCTCCATATCTTCGCTATTAACATCATAGCAAATAAAACGTAGACCAAAGATATTCTCAACCACATCATCGTGTGAGTGAACTAGTGGGTATAGCTTTATATCCCAATCGTTACCCGTTGCTGTAATCTGAATATCGTTACCTCTGTAACTAACAACCTCGTATGACTCGAAAAGATGATCCCACCATATGCTGTTGTTCTCAGGCATATCATCACCATACTTATCTAGTAGACGAAGATTGAACGCTACATCATGTGGCTCAAATACATTCTTCTCTTTACTCTCACACCCCATAAATAGAAGCATTGAAAATAGCACCGTAAATAAAACACTTACTTTTTTCATAATTAAAAAATTTAGACAATAGTTATATATTTATATATTATTTTTATCCCAAATAGAACAATTACCAAGTTTTGCCCATCACCACAATTATATTACAATAAGGACATTTTTGTAACGTTTCTGGGTGCAAATATAGTTACTACTTATTACAAATACAAGTTTAATATGTATTTAATGAATTAGCTTTAATCTATCATAGCGTAACAACGCTATTAACCAGTTCAATTTCAATATTTTACAAATAAAAATAGGATTAATATTTTTTTTCAATATTTTTATAGCATAATGATGAAATATAAATCAATAACTTGGTTAGCATTTTTTGCTAAAAATGGTAAATTAGTCAATAGTCATAATTAGACCAAACGATAATACCTTTTGTACATTTTAAAATATTAGTTTGTATTATAATTAGACTAATTATATACAACACACAATAATTAGTCTAATTAAAAAGAAACTATTATCCTATTAGTTAATTAGACAACGTATTAGTTTACACAAACCTCTTAACGACTGTAAGATGCAACTGGCATTTGAGTATGGCTATGCTCTAGTACCGAGGTTTGATACACTTCGCCATCGATAGTTATTTATGCCGCTTGCCATTGATAGCTATCGCCACTTGTGTTCCAAATAACCTCGATTATATGCTCGGCTGTATTACCAAAAATCTGTTTTGATAGGTTCATTTAGTTAATAGATGTTTGGGGAAGACCATTGCCATAATCGACCAATACTACATATATTGTCGCTCAAATGGCGTTTGGGTTACCATTTTAACAGAAATAGTATTTTAACATTAAAAAGCAAAAAACACTCCATCTATATTATTGAATATAATCGGTAGCAGCATGGGAGATATGTAAATAGGCTCTATACATTGGTGGCAATACTATATAAAAAGAACCTTTTTGTAGTGGGTGACTACAAAATTATGCCATAGTCTAGTAAATAATAATCAATGTATTAGAAAGTAACTAATAAATAAAACATAATTTAATTACTGAAAAACTACTACAATTAGTAGTAATTTAACAAAATTTGATTACTTTTGCTAGAGTTTTTGCAATTTTAATTTACAAATACCTATAAAACCAAAGAAATTACAAATTAAAAATAACTAACATGACAAACAAGACAAACGAAGTAAACTACGTTGGACCATTCATTACAATGGTATTCCTTTTCTTTATTGTAGGATTCCTAACTGTTGTTTTCCAGCAATTCCAAAAGCCTCTTGAGACAGCATTCCTTGCTAGCGCAGGCAGCATCAAAAACACCCTAGCGGTGATGGTTACATTTACATGGTTCCTAGCCTACCCTATTGCAGGTGGTTGGGGTTCTAAGTGGGTAGATGCTCACGGTTCTAAGACAACTCTAGTGCGTGCACTACTTATTATGGTGGTTGGTCTTGTGGCTAGTGCTCTATCTCCAATTATGTATGGTTCGTCACCAGACCTTGCGATTGGTGGTATTCCAGTAGCATTCTTTATCTTCCTAGTAGGTTCTTTCATTACAGGTTGTGCAGCAACTGTACTTCAGGTGGTTATTAACCCATACCTAGCAGCATCTAAGGTAAAAGGTACAAGCGACGTACAGCGTATCACTATTGGTGGTTCGTCTAACTCGATTGGTACTACATTTGCACCATACTTTGTTTCTACAATCGTATTTGGTGGCGCAGCAGTAGCTGACATTCAAATCGATCAGGTAATTGCTCCATTCTTTATTCTTGCAGCAACTATCGCAGTTGTAGCATTTATCGTTAGCAAACTTACTCTTCCTAACATTCAAGGTACAACAAACGAAGAGGGTGGCGATCTTCCTCTTAGCATTTGGTCGTTCTCTCACCTAAAACTAGGTGTTATCGCTATCTTTGCTTATGTGGGTGTAGAGGTTGCTATTGGTGCTAACATCAACATGTATGCAACATGGCTAGGTGGCTCTTATGCAGAGAGCGCAGCTACAATGACATCTATGTACTGGGCTGGTCTACTAGTGGGTCGTCTATGTGCTAGTTTCCTTAGCCAAGTGTCTGCAAAGACTCAGCTAGTTGTAACTTCGGTTATTGCAACAGTTCTTGTTGGTGCATCTATCGCAACTGGTAACCCATGGCTACTTGTTGGTGCTGGTCTTATGCACTCAATCATGTGGAGCGCAATTTTCTCGCTTGCAATCAAAGATCTTGGTAAGTACACATCTAAGGGTTCTGGTGCTCTAATGATTGGTGTTGTGGGTGGTGCTATCCTTCCTCTTGTACAGAGTATGATTGCTGACGCTCTAGGTGGTGACTGGTCAATGACATGGATTATCGTGGTTATTGGTGAGCTTTACCTACTATATTATGCACTTATTGGTTCTAAAGTTAAGCAACAAGGTTAATATAATTTTATAGATATATAATTTATTATGGGTTGTCTTTCTTTTTCTTAAAAAGTGAAGACAACCCTTTTTTAAAAAACTTAAATAGATATGAACAGAGAGGTAGTAACAGCAAAATTCGAAGAGCTATATGGCTCTGATTACAGAACATTCTTCTCACCGGGTAGAATCAACCTTATTGGTGAGCACACAGACTATAATGGTGGCTTTGTTTTACCGGGAGCAATTGACAAGGGTATGTTTATTGCTATCAAACCAAATGGTAAGGATACTATTTCGGCATATTCGATAGACCTAAAAGAGAGCGCAGAGTTTGCTATGGACGAAGAGTCTCTTCCACAGAGTGGCTGGGCAAAGTATATCTTTGGCGTTGTAAGAGAGATTATCAAGCGTGGCGGCAAGGTGCAGGGTTTCGACACTGTATTCTCGGGCGATGTGCCACTAGGAGCAGGACTTTCGTCGTCGGCAGCACTTGAGAGCGTGTATGCTTTTGCTCTTAATACTATTTTTGATTTAGGTATCGACAAGTTTGAGCTAGCTAAGATTGGTCAATCTACCGAGCACAACTATGTAGGTGTTAAGTGTGGAATTATGGATCAATTTGCATCGGTATTTGGCAAAAGCGGCCACCTTATTCGCCTAGATTGTCGTTCGCTTGAGTATGAGTACTTCCCATTCGACCCACAAGGCTACCGCCTAGTATTGCTAGATTCGCTAGTTAAGCACGAGCTTGCATCATCGGCATATAACAAGCGTCGTGAGTCGTGTGAGGCAGCTGTTGCAGCAATTGCTGTTAACCACCCCGAAGTAAAGCACCTGCGTGATGCATCTATGGACATGCTTAACGAGGTTAAAGATAGCATTTCGGCAGAAGATTACTCAAGAGCCGAGTATGTGATTGAGGAGATTGAGCGCCTGCTGCTTGCTTGTGAGGCTCTAAAGGCTGGTGAGTACGAAAAGGTGGGTGAATATATGTTTGGCACACACGATGGCATGAGCCGTTTATATGAGGTGAGCTGTACCGAACTTGACTTCTTGAACGATCTTGCAAAAGAGTGTGGCGTATCGGGGTCGAGAGTAATGGGCGGCGGCTTTGGTGGCTGTACCATCAACCTTGTAAAGGATGAGCTTTGCGAAGAGTTTATTACAAAGGCAAAGGCTGAGTTCTCGGCTAAGTTTGGCTACGAGCCAAATGTTTACCCTGTTAACATTGGCGATGGCTCAAGAGAGTGCTAGTAGCTCTACTAATATTGTAATACTAAATAGGTTATCTTATATATATAGGATAACCTATTTTTTGTGACATTACTATAATGGAATAATCTCTTAACTATTAGTGCCTAGTGAATAATGGAGATTATAGGCCGTGATGTATAAAAAAATAGATAAATTTAAAAAAAAATCCACTAGCTAGAGTTTTTATATTAATCGTTTAAAATATCGAAATTACACAGTTTTCTTAAAATTAGGTAACAATATTGATTTACTGTGCATAATCTAAATTTGGAATTATGCACATTTTTCGTTATATTTATACCACTACCAGCAAGAGCAAAATTAGCACAACATGGGCTACGGGGCTAATTAACATTGCTAGCACCAGCATAGAGCAAAGGAAGTTTAAAAAGGCGCATCTTAATTTACATATAGTTCTTTCATCTTAATATAAACATATATTAGATATTATTGAAAATCATTTTGGAGTTAACAGTATTAGCATCAATAATTTATTAATAATAAAAAATTATAGTTATGGAGAGATATTCAAAATTACTTGCAGCAGATAAATTAAAGGAAAAAAGGAATAGTGTAGTTTATTTAATTTCAATGTTCGCTGTTGAAATTATGATCCTCATCCTAGTTCTAAATTATCTTATTAACATAAATGTATATGTTACTGCAGCAGCAATTATCGCAACTGTTATATTGAGTTTGTATTGTTTTTTGCGCTTAACATCAAAAGTTAGGAATGATATGAAATCGCAAGAGACATACACCGTTGAGATAGTACCAACCTCTATTTGCCATAACGAACCATACTACGAGGCAGGTAGTGGTATGCTATACATTCCTATTCTTGCAAGAATACTTCCTCGTTTTTATAATCAAAAAATGAAAAAGAAATTTTGCTCATATATCATCGACGATAAAGGATATAAATACCCAATATCACCAAACGAGAGTAAAAGCAAGAAGGTGTTTAACCTTGTATTTGGTAAAGAGTCTAAGGAATATTTGGGTTACTATTAAATGTGTGTTAGTGCCTAGTAAAATCTTGAATAGAATAAATACACAAAAGCGAGAATAAAAAGAGGGAATCTAGAATTAAATCTAGATTCCCTCTTGCTGTATTTAGCTTCGCTAACTTAGCATAGGCTACCTACTGTCATACTTACTGAGATATTGGAACAAACTCAAACTTAGCTACTCGCTCAACGCTAGCATCTTTTTGGTGGGTTGGCTTACCGTTAACAATGTTAATGAATGCCTCGCCTGCATAACCACCATTCTGAATAGCATAGTTATCGCCATGTTTGTGTAGCTGGAACGTGTGCCATAGCTGATTGAACTCTCGGTCGGTAAATGCAAATTGTGACGAGATATACTTACCATCTTGTGCGTTGGTAATCTTGTAACGATTTAGCATATGATCTTTGGTAACAATCCACTCTTGGCGCTGTGGGTTAATATTATCTTCGCCCACAACTAGCACTGGTGATTTAGAATCTTTTTGGTTTGTAAGGTATTTACCACCAACTTTAATGTAGTAGCGCCCCTCTTTAATTACCTCAACTGGCAAATCTGCTATGCGGTAATCATAGTTTTCACGGTAGAAGTTTAGCATATCGTTCTCTAGCTTTGCAAAGAATGGAGCTACCACTTCGTTGGCTGCTTTTGGGTTTGGTCGCTTTATCGAGCCCTCGAAATCTCTCGATCTTACAGCCATTTGCTTGGCCTTTAGCTCTTGAGCCTTTAGGTAATCGTTCACAAATGCAACGCTATCGCCTAGTGATAGGTGCATTTGCATGTTTAGTAGTAGCTGACCTTGCTGCGATATTAAGTCAAACACATCTAGCCAAGGTGTAATCTCCTTTGTCATGCTAGGGTTATAGGTACTCTGGCGAAGCTCTTTGGCGGCTACCCTAAAGCTCTCTAAACGTTGGTAAAGAGCTTGACTCTTTGCTTGGTCATATTTGTTTATTGCAAAGCCATCCATAAATGCTGCTGCCTCATCGGCAAATTGTTGCGACTCGCCCGGCATACGCAAACCGTGGTATGACACACCAATATCGACATTATTCTCACAGAACACCTTGAATGCCTCTGTATTCTCGGGCATAATATGCTTTAGCGAAGCAAGCCACGATGCTTGTGCATCAAAGTCTTTCATATTCCACGCATAGTCGGCAATACCAAACAGAGCCACTTTTGACGCTTCGCCATACTCCATTGGGTTGGATACAAAACCGCCTAGCTGTGAGGCTATGTTTTGGCTATTACCCACGAATGGACCCATTAAAAGATGATCGATAACATAGTCGGTAACTGGGTAGTTAAGCCATATATATGCCTTGCGCTTGATGCGAGCATTAACCCACTCCATAGTCTCATCGTCTATCATATGGCACACTTTCTTACCTGTCCACATAATGCGAACTTGTGGGTCAAGCTGGTTGCCCAGTATATCTAGGTAGTCGCCCTTTGTCCACGATTGGTTATACTGAGTTGGGCAGAATATTAGCGGTGCTACATCGCCTTTTTTGTTTACAAACTCGTTTTGTAGATAGTTTAGATACTCTACCTGCTTGGTAGGATTGGTTCCTTCGCCCGAAATATCGTCAAAGAACACAGCAAAAGAGCGCACACCCAAGTCATAAACCGATTCTAGTTTCTTGACAGTTGCTATGCGGTCGGCCTCGTTCCAGTTGATATTGTTACCGGGGTGAACTGCCCACACAAATTGAACTTTGTTCTTAGCTGCCTCGGTAGCAAGTGAAGCTAGGTTCTTTGCCTGCTCAGCTGGATAGAACTCACGCCATCTGTCCGAAAAACCATGGAATGGATCATCCTTTGGGCCATAGATATAAACATTCATTTTGTTCTTACCATAGAACTCAAACTGGCTCACTCTGTCCTCGTAGCTAAGTGGGTTACCATAATATCCCTCTATCATACCACGCTCAACTACCGATGGGTAGTCTGTGATTTTGACATGTGTTGCGCTCTGTTTAGATGCAATTTGCAAAAGTGTTTGCACCCCATAGAATGTTCCGCTCTCGTCATTACCAGCAATAACAATACCACTATCGTCAATAGATAGGTAGTATCCCTCTTTTTGGTTTGGGATTAGGTTGCCATAGGCACTAACACTCTCGTCACCTCGCTCGCCAATGGTGATTTGAACTCCGTTTTCGCTAATGTTTAGCGACTCTCCTAGCACTCTCACTGCATCCTCATCGGCAGTTTGAGCACCTACTAACTGGTAGCCTTTGCTAGTGTTTAGGGCTTTTTCGCCCCACTCTACCGATTGTGGAACAGGATATACCGCCACAGGTTTTGCTGCCTCTTGGCAACTAGGCAAAGTTAACATTAGCGTCATTGTAGCTACAAGTAAACTACTTTTTCTCATAATTACTGAATTTGGGTTAATATGTATATTATATTTAAAGTTTGAATGTGTGTGGTGGTGTGCCCGAAAGGTTGGTAACAATAGCACTACCATTTGCTATATAAAACACTTCGAGCACGGGGTTGTCGCTAGTTTTGTAGATACTTTTTACTATTGGTATTTGTAAACATATCTCTTTTACTTCGATATTATCGCTAAATATTGCCTGCCCCGATACCCTAGCCCAAGTAAATTCCTTGCCCGCTACCGATAGTTCGAGGTGTGGGTTCGCTTTTAGCTCTCGTGATACATCCTTGCCACTACCCGTGCAAAACCATATCTTACCATCGTAATGTGCAGCATACATAAATGGCCTACACTTAGGCTTTCCGTCTAGCCCAATGGTTGCAAGATATTGAACTGGGTAGTCGTTTAAAAATTCGATTAGCTCTTTCATATATATATTTATATATTGTTATTCGACAAAAAAGCCGAAACCTTATTTTAAGCCCACTGTACTAAAATTTAAAAATGGTGCTTAAAATATTAGGCAATAGCAAAGATAATAAAAAAAAGAGCCTTAGCAATCACCATGATCGCTAAGACTCAAAAAATATATGTAGTATGAATAGTTACTTATTTAGCGTAAGTATTTTGCCATTATACTCGCCAGTTAGAGCGTTCATAAACAGAACTATTTTGTCGATTTGCTCATCGTTTGCCTCACGACCAACTTGGTACTCTAGCATAATTTTTGTTGCATCCTCTAGCGTTTCTGCCGTACCATCGTGCAGGTATGGGTATGTTAGCGCAACGTTTGTTAGGTTTGGAGTCTTAAAGTAGCCTCTGTCCTCCTCTTTGCCAGTGGCATTTAGGTAGCCTTGATCTTTGATTTGGATAATCTCTCTGTCGGCCTTCATTTGGCGAGATGCAAAGTAATCTTTTACAATACCCATATACTCAAACGACTGACCACCAAGCGACTCGCCCACATGACATGTAGCACAGTTAAACTCCTTAAACAGATCATAACCCTCTAGCTCCTCGCTGCTCATTGCAGTTTTGTCACCCTTTAGGTATTTGTCGAACTTAGAGTTTGGAGTTACTAGAGTCATCTCAAACTCGGCAATAGCATTCATTATATTATCGCCTGTCATGCCACTACTAGGATATACCTCTTCAAATAACTTTACCATTGCTTTGTTATCTTTGAGCTTTGCTATAATCTCATCCCACGACTCAGAGCCCATCTCTAGCCCATCAAACGGTGGGCCACCAGCCTGTGCTGCTAGGTCTGCCTTGCGACCATCCCAAAACTGTGCAACATTAAACGCTGCATTATATACCGTAGGTGCGTTGATACCGCCAATTTGGTCATAGATACCTTTTGAGAATTGTAATAGATCGACACCTGCCATATCTAGCGGGTGACAAGTAGCACACGAAATTGTGTTATCCTTTGAAAGGTGTGTATCGTGATATAGATCGAAACCTAGCTTTGCTTTTTTGCTGTCAAACTCTGGTGCAACCATCGCCGTAATTGGCTCGTTAGCAAACTCGGCTGCTGTCAAAGAACTTGAGTAGTGCTTTGCTCTCTCTTGCTTTACCCACTCTGCAATAATCTCCTCTTCGTTTGCCGTAAGGTTGCTTGTAGGGTGTGTAATAAGATATTTTGTAGGAGGCATAGATGCTCTTAGTGTGCTATGCTCAATTTTTGCAAGATCAACCTCAGAAGGGCGCAAGTTGTTTGCTGCTGATTTTGATGAAGGATCAACCGCATACTCTAGCGCTTCGACCATTTGGTCAAAGTTAACATAGTGAAAACCATTTCTAATGTCTAGCTTAACCTGATCGCCAATGACAGGTAGCGAGCCATAAAACGGAACATTAGGCGTAGCCGAGTGGCAATCTAAACATCCGTTACTCTTAACAATCTCTAATACTTTACCATCTAGCGAGCTAATCTCGTCTAGCTTAACCTCCTGCGACATATTCATAGCAAACAGACCAACTGCTGCTATTGCAATGACCGAGCTAAGACCCAAGTACACTTTATTCATATTATTCATTTTATAGTTGATATGACAAAGATATATAGAATAGGTATAAATATTGTATCTAAAATATCGATAAGAATATCTATTTTGTCAATATGCCTATCAAACGTTCTACTGCCAACTGTGTAGTTTGCTCACTAGCAAGTAGTTTTACAAACAAACTACCTACTATTGCTCCACTACTGTGCTTGCAAGCTGCGTTAAAACTTTGTGGAGTTGAGATGCCAAAACCCACTAATCGTGGCGATATAAGCCCCATTGCGTCTACTCTCTCAAAGTATGATATTGTTTGCTCACCAAAGCCACTCTGCATTCCGGTTGTGGCTGCAGTTGACACCATATATATAAAGCTATTTGTGTGCTCATCGATTAGGCGAATGCGCTCGTCGCTAGTTTCTGGAGTAATTAACATTACCACCTTTATATTATAGCGCTGGGCAATGTGTTTGTAGTGGCTAATATACTCGGCAAATGGCAAATCGGGAATTATAACACCATCTACTCCCACTCGTGCACACTGGCGGCAAAACTCCTCGAAACCAAATTTCATTATAGGATTTAGGTATCCCATTAATATTACGGGAATGGTGATGCTTTCTCTCATGTGCTCTATTTGCGTGAATAGTCGCTTGAGGGTCATGCCATTTTTGAGAGCCATTTGGGCTGCTTGCTCAATTACTACGCCATCTGCCATTGGGTCAGAAAACGGAATACCTAGCTCTACCATATCGACACCTTGTGCTTGTAGCGACTCCAAAATTGGCATTGTATCGTCTATTGCAGGGTAGCCTGCTGGGTAGTAAATTGATAATATATCTCTGTTTTTTTGTTCAAATAATCTATTTATGCGATTCATCTCTCTGTTTTTTTAATTCGGTTATAAATTCTCCTACTAATTTTGTGTTTTTGAGGGCTGGCGATAGCTCAAATTGGCTATTTATATCAACTCCAACTAGGCGATTATCTACAAGTTGTGTTATAAAAGGTATGTCGTCAATGGTAATTCCTCCGCTAAGAATATATGGTATTTGCTCGTTATAGCTTTTTAGGATTTGCCAATCGAACTTATGCCCCGATCCGCCATAGGCCTTGGTAGAGGTATCAAACAAAAGATAGTCGACACAACCACCATAGCCCTCGCACTGCTCAAGCGATGTTTCATCACTCACCGATATAGCTTTAATTACCACATAGCCCAGCTGCTGTAATTGGCAGCAAAATATGGGAGATTCGCTACCGTGTAGTTGTAGATGTGTTAGCAGGTGTGCCTTGGCAAGTTTTATAATGTTATCTTGGCTCTCGTTAACAAAAACACCTACCCTAGCAACTCCGCTAGTTTGTGGCAGATGCGCCTCGCCCACATATCTAGGCGAAGGGGGGTAGAATATAAACCCCAGCATATCGGCACCCGACTCGACTATCTCACAAATATTATTGCTATCTCGTAGACCACATACTTTTACTAACATAGCTCCTCTATTTTTGTGATAAACTCTTGCAGTGTAGCAGCAGGAGAAGCGGTGCGCATAAAATTCTCACCTATCAAAAAACCTTTGTAGCCCGCTTGGCGCAATTGTGCAACCACACTAGGGTCATATATTCCACTCTCTGACACTAGCAGTGGCGAGAGCGATTGACTCTCACAGTAGCGCAGGAGCTGTGGAGCTAGCTCAAAAGATAGTGCAACATTAGTGTCGAAACTACCCAAATTGCGATTATTGACCCCCAACATATCAATATTGGCTGTAAGGAGCTCTATTTCGCTATGGCTATGTATCTCTAGCAGAGTCTCTAGGCCTAGCGATTTGGCATATAATGCTAGCTTATCACACTCCTGTGGGCTAAGAACAGCAGCTATCAACAAAACGGCATCGGCACCCGCTAGCTTTGCCTCTAGAATTTGGTATTCATCGACAATAAACTCCTTATAAAGTAGCGCAAGATTTGGAGCTGCCACACGTGCTTGGCGCATATACTCTTGCCCTCCACCAAAATAGCTTTGATCTATGAGTACCGATGCTGCCGCTGCATTGCTTTGGTAGTAACCATCTATTATTTGTGAACAAATAGCGTCTTGGTTTATCCACCCCTTTGAGGGACTTTTGCGCTTGAACTCAGCAATTATACCGCTCTTACTTGCCATTAACGACTCTTTCATAGATATTGGCACACGGCTATACTCTGCCACTTGGCTCTCTAGCTGGGCTAAAGGAGTGTTTGCTTTTTGGTTAGCTACCTCAACAATTTTTGTTGCTACTATATCTTGTAATATATCTCTCATTGTTTAACTATTTAGCTTTATAAATTCACAAAAGTTTTGGTAGGCTGCCCCACTCTCAATTGCTTGACGAGCCTTAGCAATAGCACATTCAATGCTCATTTGTGGCTCGATTAGCCTAATGCCAAAAGCAGCAGTAGCCACTACCACGTCTTCTCGGGCTTGTGTTGCATTGCCCTGCAACACATCTATAAATATGCTTGCTGCCTGCTCTATTGTGCCACCCGAGTATATTTGACTAGGGCTTATTCTATCGAATCCTATTTGCTCGGGCGAAAAAATTTGCTCGCTAGCTTCACCAATAATCTTAAAGTTAGATGTTAGCGAAATTTCGTCATAACCATCTAGTGAGTGAACTATGGCATAGCGTGCACCCATGTTTTGGTAGGTGTAGCTATATAGGCGTGCCATCGCCAAATCATATACCCCAAGCAAACTATATTGTGGTGACGATGGGTTTACCAGTGGCCCTAGGGTGTTAAAAAAGCTACGCACCCCCACCTCACGACGAGCCTTAGCCACCGCCTTTAGCGCAGGATTAAAGAGCGGAGCATGCAAGTATGCCATCTTTGTAACATCGAGCGAACGTTTTAGCTTGTCGCTTTGGTTTGTGAATTTAACCCCAAAGTGTTCGAGTACATTACTCGAGCCACTTGTTGATGTTGCACCATAGTTACCATGCTTAACCACGTTATAACCTGCTGCTGCAACTACAAATGATGCGGCAGTCGAGATATTAAAAGTATCTTTGCCATCGCCACCCGTTCCCACAATATCAATTGCACTGTACTGCGACAGATCAACAGGTAGGGCGAGCTCTAGTAGTGCTTCTCTAAAGCCAATTAGCTCGGTAGTAGAGATTGAGCGCATTTGAAAAATGGTGATGAGCGCACCAATTTGTGAGTCGCTACACTTGCCTTGTGCAATTTGGTGTAGGAGCTCTTTGGACTCTTGTGCTGTTATGTTTTGGTGGCTCAGTAGCCTTGCGAATATGCTTTTCATAGTTGTAACCAGTTTTTTATAATTTGTGCTCCTTGTGGTGTGAGTATCGATTCGGGGTGAAACTGCACCCCTCTCACATCATACTCTCGGTGTGAGAGAGCCATAATTTGACCGCTCTGCTCCTCGACAGCAGTTATTTGTAACTGAGGCGAAAAACCTTTGGGCGATACTACCCACGAGTGGTAGCGGCCAATCTCGAAACTATCTCCCATCCCCACAAATAGGGCATCACTAGCTATAATCTTTGCACTACTCTGCACACCATGATACACCTGCGAGAGGTTCTCTAGCTGGCAACCATATACCTGCCCTATTGCTTGATGTCCAAGGCATATTCCAAGTATGCTCTTTGTTGCACCATAGCGTTTTATTAGCTCTACCATTATGCCTGCCTCGCTAGGTATTCCGGGCCCGGGCGAGAGTATAATCTTGTCGTAATAACCAACATCATCTAGTGATATTTTATCGTTTCTTATTATATCAACCACATAACCACACTCCTGAACAATATGTGCTATGTTATATGTGAACGAGTCGTAATTATCGAGTAACAATATCTTTTTCATACTATCTATATTTGTGGTTATTATAACTTGCTAGCTAACTCAATTGCCCTAGAGAGAGCCCCAAGTTTGCGGTTTACCTCTTCGAGTTCTCTCTCTGGCGAGCTGAGTGCAACCACACCAGCCCCTGCTTGAAATGCTAAAGTACCCGAACGAGAGACAAAAGTGCGAATAGTAATTGCATGGTTTACCGAACCATCAAAACCAATAAAGCCTATTGCTCCGCCATATATGCCTCGATTATGGGGTTCGATTTGGTTAATCAACTGCATGGCTCTCACTTTGGGTGCACCACTAAGTGTTCCTGCCGGAAAGGTATCTATATATGCCTTTATGGGGCTAGCTGTGGGGTTTAGCCTACCCGACACACGAGATACTAGGTGAACGACATGGCTAAAATACTGCACCTGCTTATATAGCTCAACTTTTACATTGCTAGCGTTACGGCTAAGGTCGTTGCGAGCAAGGTCGACAAGCATCACGTGTTCGCTATTCTCTTTTGGGTCGGCTATAAGCGCCTCTACTGCCTCTTTGTCTTTTTGTGCATCGGGCGAACGAAATGCCGTTCCTGCTATGGGGTCAATCGATATTTTGCCTTTTTCGACCATGCAGTGGGTCTCGGGCGAAGAGCCAAATATGCGAAACCCTCCCAAGTCAAAGTAGAAAAGATAGGGCGATGGATTAATGCTGCGTAGTGCTCGGTATAGGGCAAAATCATCGCCACTGAATGGTTGCAAAAATCGCCTACTCAAAACTATCTGAAACACATCTCCTCTTTTGCAATGTGCGATACCTTGTCGTACCATGGCTTTGTAGTCTTCGTCGTTTATTGTCGAGCGACATTCGCCTTGGGCTGTGAATGAATACTGCGAAAAATTACGATTCTCGATTGCCGAAATAACACTAGCCATTTGGCTCTCTTGGCCACTTGGCACAAGCTCGTGCAGAGTTAGTGTACTGTGGTAGTGGTCATATATTAGCGTATATTTAAATAGATAGTATAGCATATCGGGAGCATCGTTCTCGCCCTGATGATAGCTATTAACCTCTATATTCTCAAAGTACTTAACACTATCATATGCAGTGTAACCAAACAAGCCTATGTTGTGATGACTGCCCTGCTCTATCTCAAAGAGCGAAGTAAACTCTTCGATTGCCGCTTGGGTTGAATATTGGGCAGTTAGCTCCTTTTGGCTATGGCACTTATGAGCTATTTGCACCTGCGATATTGAGTGGTTAATCGAGATAGATGCTAGTGGCTCTAGTGCTATGTATGATCGGCTATTGTGAGCCGAGTTATAGTCCGAACTCTCGAGCAGAATCGACGACGATGATTGATCTCTTAGCTTTAGGTATAGGCTTACGGGTGTGTGTAGATCGGCAGCCATCTGGTGGCTTACTACTTTATATTTTAGTTTCATAATGTTATAGGTAGTTTATATAGGTTTGCATATCCTTATCGCCTCGTCCCGATAGGGTGAGAACAACAACATCATCGCTTTTGAACTCTATCTTGTTGAGTGCTCCTAGTGCATGGCTACTCTCTAGGGCTGGTATTATACCCTCTAGCCTAGTGAGCTCAAAGGCTGCTTCGAGTGCCTCGCTATCGCTTACCGCTAGCACCTGTGCTTTGCCACTAGTGGCTAGGTGGGCGTGCATAGGGCCTATGCCCGGATAGTCGAGCCCTGCCGATATTGAGTATGGTTCTTCGATTTGGCCATCTTTACTTTGCATTAGCAGTGTTTTGGCTCCGTGAATTATACCCACGCTACCTAGTGCTAGGGTTGCTGCACTCTCGCCCGAATCGACTCCTTTGCCAGCTGCCTCGGCTAGTGTAATCTTAACGGCATCATTATCTACATAGTGATATATCGTACCGGCAGCATTACTTCCTCCACCAACACAAGCAATTAGATGGTCGGGCTCTTTGCGCCCCTCTTTTTCTAACATTTGTTCACAAATTTCGGCACTAATTACCGATTGTAGCCTTGCAACCATGTCGGGGTATGGGTGTGGCCCTACGGTAGAGCCTATAATATAAAAAGTGTCGCTTGGGTGTGAACACCAATAGCGTATTGCCTCGTTGGTAGCATCCTTTAGTGTCATATTACCCGAAGTTGCAGGCACTACTTGTGCACCTAGCATCTTCATTTTCATAACGTTTGCACTTTGGCGCTCAATATCGGTTTGCCCCATAAACACCTTGCACTCTAGCCCCATGAGCGCACACACGGTAGCCGTTGCTACGCCGTGCTGCCCTGCTCCCGTTTCGGCAATAATGCGGCTTTTGCCCATTGCCTTGGCTATGAGCACCTGCCCTAGGGTATTGTTAATTTTGTGTGCTCCTGTGTGGTTAAGGTCTTCTCGCTTTAGGTATATCTTACAACCATATCGCTCGCTAAGTCTTGTTGCGTGATATAGGGGCGAAGGGCGACCTACATAATCCTTTAACAGTGCGTAGTACTCGCGCTGAAACTCGGCAGATTCTATAATATCTTGATAGCTATTCTGCAAATCGCTAAGCGTTTGGTGTAGTATCTCGGGGATGAATGCACCACCAAATTCGCCATAATAACCACCTTGGGTGGGTGTTACACACTCTCTTTTTTTCATCGTATCTATTATATTATTTTAAAATTTTGCACAAAAAAAATAGCCCATCGCAAGTGCGACAGGCTATTGTATTTTATTGGATTATCCTTTAGTAGTATATATACACAGCTGACCTCTTACGACCTTTTGAGTTGTAAGTTGTGCCACCAAGATGTATTTGCTACAAAGTTTATCATTTTTGTTTTTTTAGATAGAGAAAACCGCTTCCTCTTTCACAAATATAGTGATTAATTCTATACTTGCAAATTTTTAGATATTTATTTGTGTCGTTTTATTAGCTCCTTTTCGATATCGGCAATGCTCATTCCCTTTGATACCATCAAAACTAGCAGGTGGTAGATAAGGTCTGATGCCTCGTACAAGAATCGTTCGTCATTTTGTGCAATTGCCTCAATAACAGTCTCGACAGCCTCTTCACCCACTTTTTGAGCCATTTTATTTACGCCTTTGTTAAATAGATGTGTGGTATAAGATCCCTCGGGCATTGTCTTATGACGCTCGATAATTACCTTTTGTAGTTCTCTCACAAAACCCTCGCTCTCATCACCTGCAAAGCAGCTTTTTGTGCCCGTATGGCATACATTGCCCACTGGATTTACTCTAAACAGCAGTGCATCGCTATCGCAATCGGTGCTAATAGATACTATATTCAAAAAATCGCCACTTGTTTCGCCCTTTGTCCATAGGCGACCCTTTGTGCGGCTAAAAAATGTTACTTTGCCTATCTCGATACTCTTCTCTAGCGACTCACGATTAACGTAACCAACCATAAGAACCTGAAGTGTTGCATCATCTTGAATTACTGCGGGGATCATACCCTCGCACTTTTGCCAATCTAGCTTGTTAATATCAATCATAATTTATAATCTTACTGCTACCCCTTGGGTGTGTAGCATTTGTTTTAAATCCGAAATTTTTACTTCGCCATAGTGGAAGATACTAGCTGCCAAAGCGGCATCGGCACCTGCTGTATTTAGCACATCTACAATGTGTTGTGCCGAACCTGCCCCACCCGATGCAATAACGGGAATAGATAGCATTTCGCCCAATTGCTTATACTCTTGCAGGGCATAGCCATCCTTTGTACCATCATGATCCATCGATGTAAACAGAATTTCGCCAGCTCCCAACTCCTCTACCTCTTTTGCCCACGAGAATAGCTCTTTGTCGGTCTCCTTCGAGCCACCATGTGTAGTCACAACCCATCTATCGCCCACTTTTTTGGCATCGATAGCAACCACAATAAACTGACGACCATAGCGACCTGCAATATCTGCCACTAACTGTGGGTTATATACAGCTGCCGAATTAACAGTTACCTTGTCGGCACCTGCATCCAAAAGCCTAGCAGCATCGTCTACCGAGGCAATACCACCACCAACGGTAAATGGAATATTTATGTTTGCTGCAATGCGGCCTACTAGCTCGGTGAACGTGTTGCGCCCCTCTTGGGTTGCGCTAATGTCGAGATATACAAGCTCGTCGGCTCCCTCGTTAGCATATCGTTTACCTAGCTCAACTGGGTCGCCTACGTTTTTGAGCGAGCCAAAGTTAATGCCCTTAACCGTCTGCCCATCTTTGATGTCTAGGCAGGGAATTATTCTCTTTGCTAACATATCACATCTTTTAATTCGTCTAGCGAAATACGCCCCTCATATATCGCCTTACCCACAATTACACTAGATAGCTTCATATCATCTAGCCTATATATATCGTCCATAGAACTTATGCCACCACTAACGGTAACCTCTACACTCGAGAAATTATCACGCAAATTCTCATATAGCTCGAACGATGGCCCTTGCAACATACCATCCTTTGATATATCGGTGCAAATAACTCTCTTTAGCCCACTAGGCAAGAACTGAGAAATTATCTCGTCTATGCTTATGCCCGAACTCTTTAGCCAACCATGTGTAGCCACATAGCCATCTTTTATGTCGGCACCCAGAATTATGTGCTCGGCACCAGCACGCTCCATCATTGCCACAAACGTTTGTGGCTCGCTCACTGCCACACTACCACATATTGCCCAGTGTGCACCAGCATTCATTAGCGAATCTAGCGATTCAATGCTCTTTACACCACCGCCATACTGCACCTTTAGCGAAGTATTGGCAACTACCCTCTCTAGCACTGCTTGGTTGAGCGGCTTAGATGCTTTTGCACCATCAAGATCTACCATATGTAGACGCTTAATGCCAATATCCTCAAAACGTTTTGCTATCTCTAGTGGATCTTTATAGTAGGTGCTCTTTTGGGCATAGTCGCCTTGTGAGAGCCTAACACATTCGCCACCAATAATATCGATAGCTGGAATTATCTCTATATTAACTTTCTTCATTACCTAAGTATTGATCGTTTGATTCTAGTTTAATTTCTTTTGATGCTCGAACACCTAGCTCCTTTAGCATTTCGGCTTGGCGAAGCAAGTTGCCCCTACCACTCGATAGCTTATTCATTGCACCATCATACTGTTTGCGAGTGCTATCTAGCGATTTACCTAGCTGAGTCATATCGCCAACAAAGCCTGCAAATTTGTCGTAAAGTTCGGCACCACGTGATGCTATCTTTAGTGCATTTTGGCTTTGGTCATAGCGGCTCCACAGGTCATATACTAGCTTTAGGGCTGTTACCAAATGTGTAGGGCTCACAAGCACAATTTTGCGCTTATAGGCATACTCCCACAAACTTGTGTCGCCACTCAAAGCTAGCATATATGCTGGCTCAACGGGCATAAACATCATTACAAAATCACACGCTGCATCTCGTTTATGGTACTCCTTGGCACTAAGTGTATCGATGTGTCTGCGAACCGACAACAAGTGCTCCTTTAGGGCTAGTTCTTTTTGCACATCGTCCTGTGCATCTATATATCGAGCATAGGCAGTTAGCGACACTTTTGAGTCGATAATTACCTCTCTGCCATCGGGATAGCGCACAATAACATCGGGACGTAGTAGCCTACCGTTATCGTCCTTTTGGCTCTCTTGCATAAAGTAGTGCTCGCCATTTTTGAGACCCGAACCGCTAAGTACCGAATCGAGTATCATCTCGCCCCAGTCGCCCTGCATTTTGGGGTTATGTTCGCCTCTTAGCGCTTTAGTTAGGCTAATAGCATCGTCTGAGAGTTGTTTGTTTAGCTCCATTAACTGGCGCAGCTCGCTCGATAATGCAACGCTCTGTTTGGTTTGCCCTAGGTACATGCCCTCGATTTGGCGCTTGAAGCCATCAATGTCTTTTGATAGAGGCTCTAATATTTGGCTCAATCGCTCACGGTTCATGGTGTTGATTTGGCCACTCTTTTCTTCGAGAACACGGCGTGCAATATCCTCAAAGCTCTCTTTCATCTTTTTTTGTGAGTCTTCGGCACTCTCTAGCTTGGCAAGCAGCTCGCCACGCTCTTTTTCGAGTGTAGCAATGCGCCTAAAATCTTGCTCTTTTTGGCTATCGAGCTGTTTTTTTAGCTCCGCCACGCTAGTACTAAGTTGCTCTTTTTCGGCTCTAAGATGGTTAATTGAGTTAATATGTATATTTAGCTCGCGCTCGAAACCCTCACGCAAGATTTGATTTTGATGATTCTCGGCATCTCGCATTTGATCTGCCATTACTTGGTTGGCTGCACGCTCCGAAGCAATTTGCCTCGAAAGCAAAAAATAGACAATAGCAGCACCTGCAACCATTGCAGCAAGGGTAACGATTATCTCCATCGCTAGTCATTAGATTGGTTAATTAACTCTTCGGCACACTCTAGCTGGGTATAAAACTCCTCGCCAAAGGCACGAATAATTGGGCTTTTGAGTGCTTGGTATATTTTAACACCTTTCTCTTTGCCACACTTAACGGCACAGTTACATATTGTCCAACGGTGATAGTTAAGCCCTGTTGTACCATTAGAAAAACGCATGGTGCGAATTGGGTATAGATGGCACGAGATAGGTTTTTGGTAGGTGATCTTGCCCTCTAGGTATGCTCTCTCGATGGCACATAGCGTATAGCCATTCTCGACAATGGTGTATGCACACTCACGCCCTCTAATTAGTGGTGTGGTGTAATCACCATCGCTATCTACAACAAAAACACCACTACGCTCTATCTCCTCTAGACCATCGGGCGAAAGATAACCCTTAATAATATCGATAGATTCTTCTAGTATATCAATCTCATCCTCCTCTAGCGGTGCTCCACTATCGCCCTCGATACAACACTCGCCCTTGCAGGTGTCGTAATCACACAAGAAACACTCGGTAAGTATGTCTGTACTAACTATCTTATCATCAATCTCAATCATCGTTTGTTACTTTATATACAAAAAAATGCCTGCTAAGCTTAATTTTATTGTAGCTAGCAGGCAATAACTTAATCATCAAATTATTTAGAGCTCGTTAGCTCTCATATTTTCAGTTAGCCTCTCTGTTAGATGCTCAGAGGCAGAAACTAGTGGCAAACGCAGGTTATTCTGCAAAATGCCCTTTATCGATAGCACAGCCTTTGCACCTACTGGGTTACCTTCGGCAAAAAGCAGATCTACTGCCTCCATAATGCGGTAGTAGCCCGCACGCATAGTTGCCATATCGCCACTAAGCGAGCTATCAACTACGCTCTTAAAGATTGCTGGAAAACAGTTTGCTGCAACCGAAATAACGCCCTTTGCCCCCATTGCTATAACAGCTGGTGTGGTGTTATCGTCGCCCGATAGAACCATAAAGCCACTTGGAGCACCTTTTATGATTGTAGAAATTTGTGAAAGGTTAGCCGAGGCATCTTTTACAGCTACAATCTTATCGTTTGCCTTAGCAAGCCTAAGAATAGTATCGGCACACATATTAACGCCCGTTCTACTAGGTACGTTATATAGAATTAGTGGCACTGGCGAAGATTCTGCCACTGCAATATAGTGCTGGAATATACCCTCTTGTGATGGTTTGTTATAGAAAGGTGTTACGCTCAACAGAGCATCGACACCGCTAAAATCGAATTTTGTAATTCGCTCTACAATGTCGGCAGTGTTATTACCACCAATTCCTACTACTATCGGGCAGCGAGAATCAACTTTGCTAATCACAAAATCGAGAATCTCTCGTTGCTCCTCTTGGCTAAGAGTTGCAGTTTCGGCAGTAGTACCAAGCGCAACTATGTAGTCTACGTTAGGTAATACATACTCTATTAGCGAACCCAAAGCTAGATAGTCAACCTTTAAATCATCATCAAATGGTGTCACAAGCGCAACTCCGACACCGCTAAGCATATCCATATATTCTTTATTATAACTCTAAATCGATCCTTTAGTACTCCTCAACAGAGTCCATTCCAAGGATAACCGCTTCACGGTTTGCAGGCAAGGTGTGGTGTACCCTAGCAGGTAGCGATTTCTCGATACCCGTAAAGACACTATCAAGTGTCACAACAGGTCTTACCTTTAGGTAGGCACCCAGCACAATCATGTTAAACAGCCTTGCATTGCCAGTTTTGGCAGCAGCCTCGGCAGCAGCGATTTTGTATATTTTTATATCGTCTCTAGTGGTAACATGGCTGATACCGTTAGGGTCGTATATTAATACTCCGCCACTCTTAACCATAGGGGCAAATTTATCCATCGATTGCTGGTTAAGGATAACAGCCGTGTCATACTCGTGCACAATTGGCGACGAGATGCTCTTATCACTAACTATTACCGTTACGTTTGCCGTACCTCCACGCATCTCGGGACCATAAGATGGCATCCAAGTCACCTCTTTATCCTCGATTACGCCAGAGTAGGCAAGAATCTTACCCATAGAGAGAACTCCTTGTCCCCCAAAACCAGCTATTACAATCTCCTCTTTCATCTACAAAGGTAATATATTTGTCTGTAATTATGGTTTGCTATGCACGCCATAATCACAGAATATTTCTTAATCTATCTCAATTTAACAATTTCACCCAAAGGTGATATTTTTTTAACACCAAACAACTATGCTTTTGGCGTAGTATCCTTTAAGTCGCCTAGCGGATAGAACGGAAGCATGTTCTCCTGCATCCACTCGTTACTCTTGGTTGGAGATAGTTTCCAGCCCGAACTACAAGTCGAGACAATTTCGACAAACTGTGTTCCGTAGCCTTTCATAGAGTTATCGAACGCTTTTTTGAGAGCACGTTTAGCTTTGCGAACACCTGCCGCCGTGTGAACACTCTGGCGAGTGATGTATGTAACGCCATCTAGGTGAGCTAGCATGTCTGCCATCTTTAGCGGGAAACCGTGCAATTCGGGCTCACGACCCTGTGGACAAGTAACTGTACGCTGCCCTAGCAGTGTAGTAGGAGCCATTTGGCCACCCGTCATACCATAGATACCGTTATTAACAAAGATAATAACTACGTTGTCGCCACGGTTACAAGTGTGAATAGTCTCGGCTGTACCAATTGCTGCAAGGTCACCATCGCCTTGGTATGTAAATACAAGGTTCTCGGGATTAAGCCTTTTAACAGCAGTAGCTACTGCTGGTGCACGACCATGTGCTGCTTGAATCCAGTCAATATCTATATAGTCATAGGCAAGCACCGCACAACCCACTGGCGAAATGCCCACCGAATTTTCTTGTAAACCTAGCTCCTCGATAGCCTCTGCAACAATGTTGTGTATTGTTCCGTGGCTACACCCGGGGCAAAAGTGCATAACGTTATCGGTTAGCACACTCGATTTTTTGAATACCAAATCCTCGGGAGTTGGTACAAATGTATATTTCTCTGCCATTTTACTCCCCTCTCTTTATATAATCTAAAAGATAATTAAACACATCGTCTGGGCTGTGAATTGCACCACCCATGCGGCCATAGTGCTCAGATCGTGCTCTACCCTGCGAGGCTAGGCGCACGTCCTCTTCCATTTGACCACAGCTCATCTCCACCGAAAGGAAACCTTTTACACGGTGTGATAGCTCTTCGATTTGCTTCATAGGGAATGGGAACAGAGTAATTGGACGCAAAAGCCCCACTTTAATACCCTCTTGACGAGCAAGCTCCACCACCTTGTCACAAATGCGAGCAGACGAACCATACGCTACAAGCACATAGTCGGCATCGTCACATTGCGAAACCTCATAACGCACCTCTTCTTGGTGCATTTGGCGATATTTTGCCTGCAATTTGTGGTTGTGTGCCTCGTGAACAACCGGCTCAAGATTTACCGATGAAACAATGTTGCGGGTACGAGATTTTTTGCCCGTAGTTGCCCAGCTACCATGCGTTTGGTTAATGTACTCTTGACTCCAACGTGGCTGCTGTGGTTTAAGAACCACTTTTTCCATCATTTGACCAATAATACCGTCTGACAGTATCACAACTGGTGTTAAATATTTGAATGCTAAGTCGAATGCTAGCTCTACAAAGTCGTTCATCTCCTGAACAGAGTTTGGCGCAAGTACCACCATACGGTAATCACCATGTCCACCACCCTTGGTCATTTGAAAATAGTCGCTCTGCGATGGTTGAATAGTACCTAGACCAGGACCTCCCCTAGCAATATTCACTATCACACAAGGAAGCTCGGCTGTTGCAAGGTATGAAAGACCCTCACACATTAGGCTCACACCAGGGCTCGACGAAGAGGTCATTACCTTTTTGCCTGCTGCTGCTCCACCATACAACATATTAACCGATGCCACTTCACTCTCGCTCTGCAACACCACCATACCAGTAGTATCCCAAGGGCGAAGTGCCATTAGTGTCTCCATTATCTCTGTTTGTGGAGTAATTGGGTAGCCAAAGTAGCCATCACAGCCACATCTGATGGCAGCCTCGGCAATAGCCTCGTTACCCTTCATCAATCTTACGTCCTTATCCATACCTACTCCATTTTTCGTCTATATACTGTAATACAACTATCTGGGCAGACCAACGCACAGCTACTACACCCTACGCAATCTCCCTCGCCGCCAAGCGTGGTATATGGATAACCTTTTCCATTTACCATATCGCTAAGTGACATTGCCTTTGTGGGGCAATTCACCACACACACTCCACAGCCCTTACAGCGCTCTGTGTCAACGACAATCGTTCCTACTATTTTAGCCATTTTTTTTATTTTTTATGGGAAATTATAGCCCATCTCCTAAATCTACCACAAAATTACAACAAACAATTTAATGTTTTCACATTTTTTCAAAGTTTTTACGATACCCAGCAACAATTTATTTGCAAAAAAAGCAATGTGCTCTAATACTATAAATTTGTATTAGAGCACATTAACACGCTGTTTATATCTAAAAACCTAGTCCAAAGAATGGATTACCAAACCCGAACGTAGCTTAGGTTCAAACCATGTTGTTTTGGGTGGCATAATATTGCCGCTATCCGATATATTTATCAGCTGTGTCATCGACACTGGGTATAGAGCAAAAGCAACACGAGCATCGCCTCTGTCTACTCTATCCTTTAGCTGACCTAGCCCCCTGATACCTCCAACAAAATCAATTCGTTTATCTTTTCTAAGATCCTTTATTCCTAGTACCTCATCTAGGATATACTTTGATAAAACTGTTACATCAAGTGCCTCGATTGGGTCGTTGTCGTTATATCGACCCTCTTTTGCACGCACAAGGTGCCACTGCCCCGAAAGGTATATCGAGAAGGTGTGTAGCTCTTGTGGCTTTAGCTCCTGAGCACTACTCTCTAGTATATCGAAATTTTGTGCTACTTTGCCCATAAACTCCTCGTCACTCAAACCAGCAAGGTCGACAACCGTTCGGTTATAGTCGATAATCTTTAGCTGATTGTCGGGGAATATTACTGCCAAGAAGTAGCAGTACTCTTCGTCGCCCTTGTGATTTGGATTTGCCGCCTTGCGCTCGGCACCCACAAGTGCAGCCGCTGCCGTTCGGTGGTGACCATCGGCAACATATAGCGCAGGAACTTTGCCAAACAGCTCGGTAATCGACTGGGTGTGTTTTTGATCTATCACCCAAAAAGTGTGCCCAACACCATCTTCGCTCACAAAATCATACTCGGCATCTGCCAAAGCAACCTCTTCCATTATCTTATCTAGCTCACCAACTTGTGGGTAGCTAAAGAATACTGGTTCTATGTTAGCACTCTGCTCTCTCACATGGCGCATTCTATCCTCCTCCTTGTCGGGACGAGTAAGCTCGTGCTTTTTGATTGCACCCGAAAGATAATCTTCGAAGTGGCAACAAGCAACCAAACCAAACTGACGATGATCGCCCATGGTTTGTGCATATAGATAGTAGTTTGGCTTGTCATCTTTTACTAGCCAACCACGCTCTTGCCATGCCTTAAAATTCTCGACAGCCTTTGCATACACCTCATCGGCGTGCTCATCGGCTATTGGGTCAAAACAAATTTCGGGCTTAATAATATTAAGAAGAGAACGCTCGGTAGCCTCTTTCTTTGCCTCAGCCGATGATAGTACATCGTAGGGGCGAGAAGCAACCTCTGCTGCATACTCTCTAGGAGGACGTATGCCATTAAACGGTTTGATCTTTACCATATATTTATAGCGTAAGAATGGGTTATAGTGCAGCGCCTCCCCTTTTTGGGCAAGAGGAGACACCACCCAATATATCTGAATTAAATTAGTTTACCTTAAACGTTGTTACACCGTCCTTAATAAAGGATACGATTTGGTTTGCTGCAGCATAGGCTGCGTTGATGTTTGCTTCGGCAGTCTCGGCACCCATCTTCTTGGCAGTACCAAAGTAACGCTTACCAAAACGCTCTTGTAGAGTTTGGTGGTTTGCCGTTACAATGTCGGTTACGTACTTTAGGTCTTGGCGATCTGCCAATATATTCTCTAGCCCCTGTGCATCAATTACCTCTTTGCGTGCAGTGTTAATTAGCAATGCACCCTCGGGCATTTTGTTTAGCAGGTCATAGTTAATTGTGCCAATTGTCGATGGCGTAGCAGGAATGTGCAGCGACAAAAAGTCCGAACATGCATATAGCTCCTCTACCGAAGAACACTTAATAACTCCATCGTTCTCAAACACTTCGTCCGACACAAATGGGTCGAAAGCATAGATAGTCATACCAAATGCCTTGCCATACTTTGCAACCAAGCAACCAACATTACCATAGGCATGGATACCCAGCCTCTTGCCAATAATCTCGCTACCTGTGCCCGGCGTAAATTGACCACGGCTCATAAACACCATCATGCCAATAGCTAGCTCGGCAACTGCATTTGAGTTTTGACCGGGTGTGTTCATTACACAAACACCAGCCTCGGTTGCAGCCTTTAGGTCTACGTTATCGTAACCAGCACCAGCACGCACTACAATCTTTAGCTCGCTTGCAGCAGCAATTACCTCTGCTGTAACTTTATCGCTACGAATAATTAGAGCAGTAGCGTCCTTTACAGCTGCTAGTAGCTCCTCTTTTGTTGTATAATTTTCGAGTAGAGCAAACTCAAAACCAGCCGCCTCTACTATATCTTTGATACCCTCAACTGCAACTTTTGCAAAGGGCTTTTCTGTTGCAACAAGAACTTTTGCCATATTGTGCACTATTTGTTAAGTGTTTCGAACTCCTGCATACAAGCAACTAGTGCCTCTACGCTCTCTTTCTCTAGAGCATTGTAGATAGATGCACGGAAACCACCCACCAAACGGTGACCCTTAATACCTACCATACCACGCTCGGTAGCAAACTTCAAGAAGTCTGCGCCTAGCTCCTCTTTGCCATCGTTCATAACAAAACATACGTTCATAATCGAGCGATCCTCTACCGCTGCCGTTCCTTTGAACATTGTGTTACGCTCAATCTCGCTATACAGCATAGCGGCTTTCTCTAGGTTGATTTTGTGCATAGCCTCAACACCACCCAAAGCCTTTAGCCAACGCAAAGTCTCACGCATTGTGTATATTGGGAACACTGGAGGCGTGTTGAACATAGAGTTATTTTTGATTTGGTTGCGATAGTCCACCATAGATGGGATAGGACGAGTAACCTTGCCTAGTAGCTCCTCTTTAATGATAAGGAAAGTTACACCCGATGGTGCAAGATTCTTTTGAGCACCACCATATATGATACCATACTTAGATACATCGACCGGGCGTGACATAATATCCGAGCTCATATCTGCAACAACTGGCACAGTAGAGTCTAGGTCGGTGTGTATTTGTGTACCGTAGATAGTATTGTTTGTTGTAATGTGTAGGTAGTCTACATCGCTTGGTATCTCAAACTTAGGGAAGTATGAGAAGTTTTGATCTTCCGAAGTAGCAATAACATCAACCTCGCCAAATAGCTTAGCCTCCTTAATTGCCTTTGTAGCCCAAACACCGCTATTTACATAAGCAGCCTTTGTTTGTAGCAAGTTATAAGGAATGTGGAAGAACTGTGTGCTAGCACCACCACCAACGAAGATAACCTCATAGCCACTTGGCACATTAAGAAGCTCTTTGAATAGGGCAACAGTCTCAATCATTACACCATCAAACTCCTTAGCTCGGTGCGAAACCTCGATAAGCGATAGACCTTGTCCTTCGAAATCTAATACAGCTTTAGCTGCATTCTCAATAGCTACTCTTGGCAGGATAGATGGACCTGCACTAAAATTATGCTTCTTCATAAATTTATTTTTTAACAAATTAAAGTTACCCTCTTTACAGCCTACTCAAGATAGGCAAACAAGAGCCAAATATAGTAATTATTTTTATATATTAGTTCTTATTTAGGGCAAGATTTTTATAAATTTTATGCTTTATTATACCGATTGCAAAAAATCGTGCATATTCACTCCCGGCTCAAAATCCATCTTCTTGCGAGTGCGATATCTTAGCATCTCGACCCCTCGTACCGACAGATTTAGTAGCGGTGCAATCTCTTTATTTTGCAAGCCCATTCTAATATAAACACACAACTTGCGCTCTTGAGTATTCATCCACGTAAATTTGGTTGTCAACTTCTCGACAAAGCCATCGTTTACAACATTAAAATTCTCTTCAAAGTCTGACCAATCGATATTATCGATCATCTTTTCGCTCATTTTTTTGTTGAGAGAGCTAAGCCTGCGATTTGCTGCTGCACTATTACCTTGAGCTAGCTCTTTTTGTATTTTTTTGAGATCTTCGCTCACTAGCGATACAATTTCGTGTTTGTCGAGCTTGCTAAGCATAAGCGAACTTAGCTCGGCACTCTTGCGCTTTATCTCGGCTTCGAGTTTTTCGTTTTCGAGCTTTACGATTTGGCTCTCTCTTAGGTTAATTTCGCTTGTGTGCTCTAGCATTTGATGCTCTAGCTCCATCTCTCGCTGGTGCGTCATCCTAAGCTTAATATTTATCATTCGTTTGCGCACAAAATGCAGAGTGGCCGCCACAGCACACAACACAAGCAAGGCATAAAACGTATATGCCCATGCCGAACGGTAGAATGGTGCTTCAATGTTTATTGTAACCACTCGCTCACCTATTTGCTGTGAGCTATCCTTGGCACGTAGCTTGAATTTATATTCGCCCTCTCGTAGCTCGGTGTACTCCTTGGTGCTACCACTATTCCACATACTCCAATCGTCATCTACCCCCTCTAGCATATATGAGTATTCGATGAGCTTTATCGAAGATGGCGATGCCGAAAATTGCAGCTTTATTGAGTTATCGGCATAATCGAGATTAACACTTGGTGTTTCGCTACCAAAATATTCGCCATAAACAATAGAGTCTTGTGGGTTGGTGGTGGTAACTAGCTTTCGCAGCAGCGGAGTGGGGATATCTACCTGCCTTGCCTCAGCCTTACGATCTAACAAGGAGTAGCCACTAATGGTGCTTATGATTGAATTACCATTCTCAAACGACTTTATATCAACAAAACCAAAACCCATTAAGTCGCTCATATCTATGTGCGTATCACGCAGTTTTGAATATACACCAGTAGAAAAGTAATAGTCTCGCCAATATAGCTTTTGGGGAGTCATATACCATATATTACCACGATTATCGCTCATTATTTCGACATACTGCATATTGCTATCAAAGAGGTAATCATATTTATCGCTCTTTTTTAGCTCTGCCTTGTCTATTATATACACGCCCGACTTGCTATATACCACTCGATTATTATCGACATTTAGCATAAATATCCCAAAATCGTCGGATTCTATCATTAGCTCACGCTCTATTCTGTTAAACTTGTGGTTAAAGCTTACCTTCTCGAGCCCTTGCCCCGTCACCAACCATGCAACACGATGTTCGAGTTGATAGGTTATAAAGTTTATTGAATCGTCATAACCTTCGATATTGGTAGTTATATATCTACCATCCTTGCGAGTAATTAGCTTAAAGCCGCTATATGTGCCTATTACAAATCTATCACGATCTATTTTTTCGACATTCCACACACCATCGCCACTAAAGATTGGGATAAAATTTTGCCCCTCTACCCTAAAGAGCCCTCTGTTGTGACAGCAGTATAAAACGCCATCAATGTTTTCGAGCTTCCACACCTGACCACTACTTTGCTGCATTAGCGACAAGCTTTCACACCCTGTAATATCTCTTATAGGGTTGCTAATAAGCAAACCTTGGTTTGTGCCTAGATATAGTTTACTATTATATATAGAACTAGTATAACCACTATAACTATCTCCGTGGTTGAAATTGGTGTGCAAAAGTGGCGAGTCAATATCGACACTAGCAATACCATTATCGAGTGCAAGCCACAATTTATTATCGTTATCGAAGTAGCAACTCAAAGCCGTGTTATTTGCCAAGCCACGTGACACGTCAATATATTGAGGGTTTGCCATCTCTAAATCACACACCACTGCACCACGACGAATTGTACCTATTGCAATTTTATCTTCGCCCACAGCAAGATCATATATCATATTCTCTCGCAGGTAGTCATCAAACGAAGTTTCGAGTTTTTGAATTGTATTACCATCACATATAAAGAGACCATCCATTAGCGTTGCAATCAAAAACCTACCACTCCCTAGCGACTCCATAGCATATATTTCGTTATAGGGAATATCACACACAGCCGGTATAGGGATAAAGTTGTTGCCATCGATCACAAACACTCCATTATATGTTGCCACATATAATAGGTTGTTTACCACACAACCCTCCGAAATGAAATCGACACTACTTATACACTCTATCGTGTCGTTATCATAAGTAAAAATATAGTTCTTGGTTTGAAAGTAGACCTTTTCGCCTACAATGTGTATATCCCACACCTCTTTAAATAGCTTGTGCGCAGGGTCTACTTTGTTTGATAAATTCTCGAACACAAGCCCCCTTTGAGCTGTATGCACATAACGACCAAACTCGTTGCGACCACCAACATATATATAACCATTATCATCACACTCAACCGAACGCACTATCGTTCTGCTTGGCAAACCATAGGTATTCCACTGTCGACCATCAAACTCTAGTAACCCATAGTTGTTACCAAAATAGTACCAGCTATTTGTGTTTTGTGCAATGTCCCAACTCTGTGTACCACCCCTATATTGCTCTGTTGAGTAGTTAATTATGTGTGGCACCCATATATTAGATGATAACAATTGCGTCGAAAACATTGAAAATATCAACGCCAAAAGTATATTTAGCTTAACAATCATAACATTTATTTTTATTGTGCAACAAAAGTAGTATTTTTTTATTAAAGTTGCAATGAAAGTGCTATTTTTATTTAAAACTCTAATATTCAGACAAATAATTTTTACTTAGTGAGGTGGTGTAGTAGTAGTATTTTGAATGTGAAGTAATTTTGTGATAGTGAAGTATTATTAGTTTTACATTTTTTTAGCTTAGATTTGTCAACAGAAATTCACAGATACGCTTACGATATTTCACTCGCAAGACTTGAATCTCGAAAAATAATAAATTTATTACAAACCTAAAACAAATTTACACATGAGAAAATTTTTCTTAATGATTATGCTCTCAGCAATTGCAACCATCACCTACGCACAACAGGTGAGCGGTAAGGTATCCGATGGTTCGGGTATGGCAATGGCAGGAGTGATGGTGACCATTAATGGCACCGCTAACTTAGGTACAATTACTGACGGAGAAGGTAATTGGCAACTTGATAATATTAGCTCAGATAATGTACTACTTTTTGAATTTATGGGTTACAAGAGCCAAGAAATTCAAGTGGGAACACAATCTGTAATTAATGTTACACTTCAAGAAGATGCTCTTGAGATGAACGAAGTTGTAGTTGTAGGTTATGGTACACAGCGCAAAGCCCTAGTTTCGGGTGCAAACGCAAATGTTAAAGGCGATGCAATCGAAGAGCTTAAGCCATCAACAGCAATGGAGGCACTTCAGGGTGTTGTTCCGGGTCTTAACATTACACGTAATAATGGTTCTCCGGGCGCAGGTACAAAGGTAACAATTCGTGGTATGGGTACTATTGGTAATAGCTCGCCTCTATATATAGTAGATGGTGTTGCTGTTGGCGATATTAACTACCTTAACCCTTCGGATATTGAGTCTATCGACGTACTAAAGGATGCAGCTTCGGCAGCAATCTATGGTTCTCGTGCAGCAAATGGTGTTGTACTTGTTACAACAAAGAAAGGCCGCAAGCCACACGATGGCTCAATGGCAACATCGGTAACTTATGATGGTTACTATGGTATCCAAAACACATATAAGACTCTTCCTACTCTTAATGCACAAGAGTATATGTATATTATGGACGAGGCTCGCTCAAACGAGGGTCTTGCTACCTTTGATTGGCAGAACCTTATCGTAAACGGAAATGGCTACCTAGACAGAACATTTGGCGAGGGAACTGGTCAAGCATATGGTAACTATGTTTGGGGAATGCTAGAGAATGGCTGGGAAGGTACAAACTGGCTAGAGGAGATGAGCTACGACAATGCTCCAACTCAGAGCCACTCTGTAAGCATTACTGGTAACAACAAAGACTTTAACTACGCAGGTGGTGTTTCATACTACGATCAAGCGGGTGTTATTGGTGGCGATATAGTAGGTGCTGGTTATGAGCGCATCACAGCTCGTCTTAACTCTGAGCTTGTTCTTTACAAAAACAGCGAGCACAACATCGTAACAATTGGTGAGAACTTTACATACACAAATAGCTCGACAAAGAGCGTATCTAATGGTAATATTCACGGTAACGACGTTCACAACGCACTTGTAGTGTCTCCTCTTATGCCAGTTAGCTGGGATAACGAAAATATTGCAGCTTGGACTGGTGGTTATGCTCCAACACTAGAGGGTATCTCTGCCGACCAAACAAACCCTATCGCTATGATGTACTATCGTAGCAACTATAACGAAAACAAAGCCAACACAGTTGTTGGTAATGTATATGCCCTAATCGAGCCTATCAAAAACCTTAAGTTCCGTAGCTCGTTTGGTATTAACTCTTGGTTTGGACACTCAAGATCATGGGCTCCAACATACAAGCTAGGTACTAAGTATGAAAATACTACTGATGCTGCATCTATGAGCACATATCAAGGTGCCGATATTACTTGGACAAACACTCTTACCTATGACTTTAAAGTTAACACAGATCACTCATTTAGTGTACTTGTGGGTTCTGAGATGCTAGATAACGTTCTTAACATGAACCTAGGTGGTAGCAAGAACAACACTTTGTTTGGTGATTTCGACCACGCATATATTGATAACACCGAAAACCCAACAAACGTTTCAGACCTATCGGTTTGGGGTAAGGACTGGGCAGCACAAGGCGGTGGTCTAATGTCTGTAATGTCTCGTATATCATACAACTACAAGAGCAAGTATATGCTTGATGTTACTTTCCGTGCCGATGGTTCTTCGAACTTTGCAGAGGGCAACCGTTGGGGTTACTTCCCATCTGTTTCGGCTGGTTGGAACTTTAGCGAAGAGGAGTTTATGAAAGAGGTTAAGTTTGTAGATTTTGCTAAACTACGTGCTAGCTGGGGTCAGAACGGTAACCAAAACATCTCTAACTTTGTATATACTTCGAACATAGCTTACAAGCAACAAGGTTACTACTTTGGTGACGACAAAGAGATTCCATCACTAGGTGCTATTCCTGCAAATGTTCCAAACCCAGATGTATCTTGGGAGACTTCGGAGCAGCTAAACATTGGTCTTGATGCACGCCTACTTACCTCTCGTCTATCTGTAACACTTGACTGGTACAACAAAAAGACAAAAGATTGGCTAGTTGTAGCTCCAATCCTTGGTACATTTGGTGCTAGTGCTCCATACATTAATGGTGGTGATGTTAAGAATAGCGGTTTTGAGATGAGCATTGGCTGGAATGACGAGGTTGGTGACTTCTCTTATGGCGCTACCCTATCGGGTGCATTCAACAGCAACGAAGTTACTCGTCTTGCAAATGCAGAGGGTGTAATTAATGGTGCGGGTAGTACACTTGCTCAAAACACTTCGTTTGTTCAGCGTGTAGAGGTTGGTATGCCAATTGGTTACTTCTATGGTTACCAAACAGCAGGTATCTTCCAAAACCAAGATCAAGTAGATGCTTATGTTAATAGCGAAGGTAAGTCTATCATTATCGAGTCTGAGGCTGATACTCCACGTCAACCGGGTGATGTTATCTTTGTTGACCGCAACGACGATGGTGTAATTAACGAAGAGGACAAGACAATGATTGGTGATCCAAACCCAGATTTCGAGTATGGTATCCAGCTTAACGCAGCATACAAAGGTTTCTTCTTTAACACTACAATGACTGGTAAGCTAGGTCAGCAGGTAATGCAGTCATACCGTTCGTTTAGCGACCGTCCATCAGAGAACTATACAACTCAGGTATTTGATCGTTGGCATGGTGAGGGCACATCAAACACAATGCCTCGCCTAACTTACACACCAACAGCGAACAACACTCTAATGTCTGATATCTATGTTCACGATGCAGATTATCTAAGAATTAGCAGTTTGACACTAGGTTACGATTTTAGCTCTCTATTAAAGGCTAACAAGTACATCAAAGGTGCTTCGGTATACTTTACTGTAAACAACCTACACACATTCACAAGCTATGATGGTATGGACCCAGAGGTAGGTTACGGTGGTGACACATCATGGGGTTCGGGAATCGATCTAGGTCTTTATCCTCTTCCACGCACAATGCTAATGGGTGTTAACCTAACATTCTAAAGATCGTAACAATAAAAACAAAAGAAATGAAAAAGATAATATATTCAGCAGCAACATTCTGTCTACTTCTTATGGGTGGCTGTTCAGATCACTTAGATACTGAGAATCTATATAATAAAGACCTTAACTCCTTTTACTCTACTCCAAAGGATATAGACGAGGCTATGAGTGGTGTTTACAATGCGCTATTCTTGAACGCACCGCTTGCCGAGGAGCAGTTTGCAGCAAACCTAATGTCGGATCTATTGCTTGCAGGTGGTGGCCCAGATGATATAGCTCCACGTAATATGGATAACTTTCAGGATCCAACCGAAGATACATTCCGTGATCTATGGATAGAGACTTATAACGGTGTTTACAGGGCAAATGCAATTATCGAGAGTGTTACTAATGGTAACTTTACTCCTCACTTTAACACAGCAGCAGAGGCAGAGGCATTTGTAAACAATGCATTGGGCGAGGCGCACTTTATGCGTGGTTTCTTAATGTATCGTGCAGCAAAAATGTTTGGTGGAATGCCAATCATACCAACAACCGATTCTGATCGTACAGTTGATCGCTCTTCGTTTGAGGATACATTCAAGTTTATTGCCACAGATATGGTTTCGGCAATATCTTATATGAAAAAAGAAAATGTTAACAACCTATCTATCGACGATTATGGCCACGCTAATGTATGGATTGCCAAAGCATATCTTGCTAAGATATATCTACACTACACGGGTTATATGACAAACATCGAAAAGATAGCAACAACAGAGCTTCCTGCCGAAGGTGCTTCTGTAACAAAGCAAGATGCTATTTCGGCACTTGAAGATGTTATTAATAACAGTGGTTATGCACTTGCTTCGGACTATCGCAATCTATGGCCTTACTCATATGTAAACAAAAGCGCCGAGACTTTTGACGAGAACTACACAGAGCCTATCTTGCCATGGGCAGCCGAAAACAACCTTAACTGGGTTGGTCAAGATGGCCCTAAGTCTATTATTGGCACAGGTAACAGCGAGGTAATGTTTGCTATTCGCTATGGTCTTGCAGACTGGAGCTTTGATAACTGGACAGGTCAAAAGTACAACAACCGCCTATGTCTATTTGGTGGTGTACGTGGTCACTCAATGGTTCCCTTTGGCGAGGGCTGGGGTTGGTACCAAGTTAACTCAATCTTAGTAAATGGCTGGGATGATGCAGATAGTCGCAAATGGGGATCGGTTCTTCAGCTAGGCAATGCAGCACAAGGCACAGGAGCTTGGAGCGAGGGCAAAGGTGAGCAGTCGACAGGCTTTACAAACAAAAAGTACACTACCCTACAACACGGTGGCGAGGATGGTGTAAAGGGTATGTTCTACTACCTATACAATATGTCACACGGAGATCCATTCCAGCTATGGGCAGCACAAGACTTTTATTTGATGCGCTACTCAGACGTTCTTTTGATGCACTCGGAGCTAACAGAGACTGCCGACGGTATGAACCAAGTTCGCCAGCGTGCAGGACTAGAGGCGGTAGCTTATACGCTAGATGCTCTTAAAAAGGAGAGAATGTATGAATTTGCGTTTGAAGGTATTCGTTGGTTCGACCTTGTGAGATGGGGCGATGTAGAGAATGAAGCGAATAACTACTTTAGCGACCAAATCGATGTTAAGAATTCGGGTGAGGATGGTACATATAGCGTTACTTATCGCACCGAGACAAAAGGTCTAGTATCTATTCCAGAGACCGAGATTCGCCTATCGAATGGTGTTTACAAGCAAAACCCGGGTTGGTAAAAAGTTAATTAAGTAGAGAACTAATTAAACAAAAGAGATGAAAATTAATAATATCATAAAAAAAGGTTCACTTATCGCAGCATTTGCGGCGATGTTCGCCACTACATCGTGTGAGCCAATCGAAGACAGAGCAACGCTCTCAAACTCATTCGATAAGGATAATATCGAGCTAGAGGTTACAGCCTCTACCGATGGTGGTAACTCACTAAGCCTACAACTAAAAACAAAAGGCATAACTGGTTACTGGGACTATATCCTTGATACAAAGTATGGCGACAGAGTGGATGTTGTATTTCCATTCACGGGCAAGCACACCTTTACATACTACGTAACCACTCCATACATCATTGATGGATCTGTGGCAAACACCGAGTATGTGAGCAAAACAATCGAAGTAGAGGTTAAGACTCTTGATACAAAACTTCCAGATTCTTACTATGCTCTAGTGGGTGATAACCTAGAGGGCAAGAGTTGGGTGTTCGACACATCGGCAGCAACTTGGTGGACGATGGTAGACCCGGGTAACCCAGCAGGTGTATGGTGGAACCCACCAGCAGATGGTGTTATGCCAGTAGACAAAGATGGTGTAATGACCTTTAACCTAGCGGGTGGTGCAAACTACATCTACCAAGCATCGGCTACTGGCGAGCAGGTAACAGGCAGCACATTTGCCTTTAATGGTGACTTTAGCCGTATTACACTATCGGGTGATGCAAAGATTCTAGGTTCTGAGCAGTGGGCAGCAGGTTCAAACAATTTTAAGATTGTAGAACTTACATCGGACAAGATGGTGCTGTTCTCTGAAAGCAACCAAGGTGGTACAGGATGGCTTTGGTCATTCAAACCTCAGCAGTAATTAAAATTAACTCTCTCTTGTGCCTTTGCTCTTGAGCAACACGAGCAAAGGTGCAAGAATATTACCAAAGAAAAAGATGAAAAGACAAGGAAAAAATTTATTGATTGGCTCGATGATAGCCCTTTCGGCTACCCTATCTTCGTGTGGCGGTGGAGCAAGCACAACGGCAAACGATCCACACAAAGAGAAAATCGAAGCTCTTATGGCAGAGATGACCTTTGAGGAGAAAATCGGACAGCTTAATCTAATATCAAACCCATATATATCGACGGGTGCTGGTGCTACTAGCGATCATAATGCCGATATTGATGCACAAATCAAAAACGGTAGCGTTGGTAACTTCCTAAATGTAATGGGAGCCGAAGAGACTTATCGTCTACAAAAAATTGCAACCGAGGAGTCTCGACTAGGTATTCCACTTTTGTTTGGATATGATGTGATACATGGTTACAAGACAATGTTCCCTGTGCCACTTGCCGATGCAGCTAGTTTTGACAGAGAGGCAATTGAGCTAAGCTCTCGCCACACAACTATTGAGGCAGCAGCAGCAGGTCTTAACTGGACTTATGCTCCAATGATAGACGTTTCGAGAGATGCTCGTTGGGGTCGCATTATGGAAGGTGCTGGCGAGGATGTATATCTTACGACAGAGGCTGGTTTGGCTCGCATCAAAGGTATTCAAGGTACATCGCTAGCCGAGAACAACACTATTGCAGCTTGTGCAAAGCACTTTATTGGTTATGGTGCAGCAGTTGCTGGTCGTGACTATGCATCTACCGATATTCCAGAGCGTGTTTTGCGTGATGTATATTTCCCACCATTCAAGGCAGCAGCAGAGGCTGGTGTTGCATCGTTCATGTCGTCATTCAACACCGTAAATGGTGAGCCTGCATCGGGTAGCAAATGGCTTATGACAGATATTTTGCGTGATGAGTGGGGTTACGAAGGTTTTGTAGTATCAGACTGGGCTTCTATTGCCGAGACTATTGCACACGGAACATCGGCTAACGAACTAGAGGCAGCTTATAATGGCCTAAATGCAGGTATCGATATGGATATGTGTGGTTACCTATACACAAACAAGGCAAAAGAGCTTGTCGAGAGTGGCCGTGTAGATCAAAAGCAGATTGACGATATGGTATATCGTGTTCTAAAGACAAAATTCGATCTAGGTCTTTTTGACGATCCTTTCAAATATAGTTCGGTAGAGCGTGAGAAAGAGGTAATGCTATCGAAAGAGGCTCACGAAGCATCTCGTGAAGTTGCAAAAAAATCTATCGTTCTTATGAAAAACGAAGAGAACATTCTTCCACTATCTAAGAAAATTAGACGCATTGCAGTTATTGGCCCTCTTGCTAACGACAAAGATACTCCACTAGGTAACTGGAGAGGTATGGCTACATCAAACACTGCTGTTTCTCTACTAGAGGGTATAAAGGCGGCAGTTGCTCCAGGAACCGAGGTTATCTATGCAAAAGGTTGTGATCTTACAACAACACCTACCGAGACACACAACTTCTTTACCGACCTAGAGATTGAGACAAAAGATCGTTCGGGCTTTGCAGCAGCAGTGCGTGCAGCACGTAGCGCCGATGTTGTGATTATGGCAGTGGGCGAGACAGCTTACATGTCGGGCGAGTGTCGTAGCTATGCAGACATTAACCTAAAGGGTCTACAAAAAGAACTACTAGAGGAGATTGCTAAAGTAGGCAAGCCTACTGTTATGGCTCTATTCACAGGTCGTCCACTAGTACTTACCGATGTTGTTGATACTTCGGATGCTATTCTAAACTGTTGGTTACTTGGTTCGGAGAGTGGTAATGCAATTGCCGATGTTCTATTTGGCGATTACAACCCATCGGGTAAGCTACCTGCTGCGTTCCCATACCACGTAGGTCAGCTACCAATGACATACACAGAGCTTAACACTGGTCGTCCATACCACGATGCTCCACTATCGTTTAGCTCAAAGTATCGTGATGTGCCTAACACTCCGCTTTTTGCCTTTGGACACGGTCTTAGCTACACTCAGTTCGATTACAAGAACATCGCTCTTAGCAGCGACAAGCTATCGGCAGGTGGCGAGCTAAAGATTGACGTAACAGTTAACAATAGTGGCAAATATGATGGTAACGAAATCGTTCAGCTATATGTTCGTGATATGGTAGGAAACGGCGTTGCACGTCCACTTATCGAGCTAAAAGGCTTTGAAAAGGTGTTTATCAAAAAGGGCGAAAGCACAACTGTTAGCTTTACGCTTACACCAGAGGATATTGCATTCTACCGCCTTGATAAAACTTTTGCACCAGAGGCTGGCGACTTTGAAGTCTATGCAGGTGGAAGTTCTAACAACCTAAAGCTAACGGGTAAGTTTAGCTACACAGAATAAAGAAATCTATTTTCTCATAATAGTAGTTTAGTGTGTTTACAAAGAGATCCCTCAAGAGCCTATGGCTTTTGGGGGATCTCCCATTTTGGGGTGTATCTAGCAGCTTTACCACAACTTGCGATTTATAAATTGATTGTGGCTAAGTTTCATTATCTTATCATTTTTATTAACTTTGCGCTACGAAAAAAATAACAAAACTAGATATAATGAGAAAAACATTCACACTACTTTTTGCATCTGCGCTTGCCTTTAGCTGCTCAGAGCAGGTTGAGACCAAGAGTATCAACCCTAACGATTATGTCGATCCGTTTATTGGCACCGACGGCATTGTGCACACTTTCCCCGGAGCTGCTGCGCCTTTTGGCATGATTCAGCTATCGCCAGATGGTGATGTAACGGGATGGAACTGGTGTTCGGGCTACCATACATCGGACAATTCAATTATGGGTTTCTCACACAACCACCTTTCGGGTACGGGCTGGAGCGACTTGGGCGATATTTTGATTATGCCTACAGTTGGTACACCTACTACCGAGCCTGGCACAAAGGAGAACCCCGATGCAGGCTACCGTAGTCGTATTTCACACTCGCCAGAGAATGAAAAAGCATCGCCGGGTTACTATATGGTAAACCTGCTAGATTACAACATTAAAGCCGAGCTTACAACAACAGATCGTGTAGGTGTACACAAATATAGCTTCCCTGCAACCGATAGTGCAAATATAATTATCGACCCTGCACACAAGATTTTTGGCAAGGTATTCGATAGCCAAATTACCATTACTAGCGACTCTACCATCAACGGATGGTGCGAATCTACGGGCTGGGGTGGCGAGCGTACAGTTTACTTTAGTGCTGTTACATCAAAGCCATTTGCTAGCTCAAAAGCAGGCAAAAAAGGCTATGTTACATTTGCTCCAACTACTCAGGGCGAAGAGATTGAAATTAAAGTTGCTCTTTCGCACGTTAGCCAAGAGGGTGCAAATGCCAACCTTGCAACAGCTAAAGGTCAAAATTTTGACACAGTGCACAAGCAAGCTGCACAAGAGTGGCAAGACGCCCTATCTCGCTACGAGTTTGAGTCAGACGATAAAGCACAACTTCGCATACTATACACTGGTCTTTACCACGCATTCTTGCAGCCAAACCTAAACATGGATACCGATGGTAAGTATGTAGCAGGTGGTACAGCAGGTACCGATAAGCTAGGTGGCGATGTATATACAGCAGAAGGGTTTAACAACCTATCTACATTCTCGTTCTGGGATACGTTCCGTGCAGCTAACCAGCTACTAACGCTAACAAACCACCCAGTGCTAGCCGATATCTCTAACACTCTAATTGCTCGTCACAAGACAAACGGTAACCTACCACTATGGGAGCTGCTAGGCTACGACAATACTTGTATGATTGGCTACCCTGCGGCAGCTATTCTAGCCGATGCTATTATGAAAGATGTTAAAGGCTTTGACTACCAAGAGGCATACCAAGCAATGCGCACAGCTGCATTTACACCATACATCTCTAGCTCAGATGGCGAGAGTGGTATAAAGGAGTATATCGAGCTAGGCTATGTTCCTGCCCCAATATACAAGTCGGTATCAAAGACTATGGAGTATGCTTACTATGACTGGGCAATTGCTCAAGTTGCTAAGAAACTAGGCTACACCGAGGATTATGACTTATTTATGAAACGCTCTCTAGGTTTCCTACACCACTGGAATGCCGACAAGCAACTTATGTGGCCAAAAGATGCCAAAGGTAACTGGGTAGATCAAAACGTTAAGAGCTGGGAGTCACTTGGCAAGCACTATGTTTCGGGTAATATCTACTCATATTCATACTTCTACCCACACGCACAAGATACAGTAGTTTCGCTGTATGGTGGTGTCGACAAATATGTAGCTGTTATGGATAGCATGCTTAACACACCTATGCAGATGGAGGGTGAGCAGCACGTCGATATTTCGGGCTTTATTGGCCACTATGCACATGGCGATGAGCCGGGTCACCAATTCCTATACCTATTTAGCCAAGCGGGTCACCCAGAGAAAATTGCTCCTTGGATACATGCTGTTAGCCGTGAGTTCTATAACGATACACGCAACGGTATGCCAAACAACGACGACTGTGGACAGATGTCGGCATGGTATATCTTCTCGTCAATGGGCTTCTACCCTATTGCTCCGGGCGATAACCTATACTACATTGGTGCTCCAATGATGAAGGGTGCTAAGATTAAGACCGAGAGTGGAAAAACATTCACTATGACAGCTCAAAACTACTCGCCAGAGAATATCTATGTTCAGAGCGTTACGCTTAATGGTAAGCCACTAGATAGACCATATATCACACACCAAGAGATTATGGACGGTGCAACACTTGAGTTTGTAATGGGTAACAAAGAGGTAGCATTCTTGAAGTAAGCTACCCTGGCATACACATAAAAATATGGCGTCTCGAACTTTCGAGACGCCATATTTTTGTTTGTATATTATATAAATTAAATATACTAGTTGACTGTTTTTCTCTTTGAAAACTTGCGCTTAATCCAAAGATAATAACCCGAAATAGGCAAAATACCAATTATTAGCACTGTTAAAAAGTATAGGAACTTTACAAGGCTACCGCCCCAAAAACCTGTATGTAGATTATATATTATCGATTTGGTTTTATTCTGCATTGCCAAATCGTGCCAATATTGCACCTCTACTAGGTTACCTTTTTCGTCTAACTTATAGCTATCGTTCATAAACGAGTTAGCAGACTTTGGGTCGGGTTTGATGCTTATTTTAGCCCTAGATACGTTGATTGACTGGTATTCGGGGTATAGCTTCAAAATCTCCATGTAGGCATTATCTAGAGCGTTTTCGCTATTTTGAGCGGTAATACCAAGAGGTGTTACCACCGATTTTTCGTTTTTATCGGCACCTAGCATAGCTACAACACCCTTGCGAACTACCGGGAACGACCATGTTAAACCCGTAACACATATTAACAACGCTAGAATTGCAGTATAAAAACCTAGCGACAGGTGTGAGTCATACCAAAAACGGCGCCATCCTTTGGTAACCGAAAATTGTAGACGATTTTTAACTATGCGACCATAGTTTTTACTGCCTCTTCGAGGAAACCATATAACAAAACCTGTAAGCGTAACCACTATTAGCACAATAGTAGATGATGCAGTAAGAAATTTACCAAAAGAGAACTCACCTTTAACCTTGGGAGGGTTCATCATCCAGCGATGTGTATAGAACATTGTTTTAAAGAAACCACTCCACTCAACAAATCCATTCACCTGAGCGGTGTATGGGTTAACGCTTATTGACTGAAACCTACTACCACCCTCGTAACGTAACTGAGCTGCTTTTGTGGGGTCGCCATATAGCTCAACACTCCTAATTTTGATAGAATCGGGTATTTGTGTCTTTACTTTTGCCATTATTTGCGATGGCGATAACTTTACGTCCCCTTGGTTATATTCGACTTTATATAGATGCGGATTAACTATTTCGAGTATCTCATCCTCGTAAATAAGCGTAGCACCCGTCAAACACATTACCGTAATTAGCACGCCAAAGGGAATTGACAGCCATAAGTGAATTTCTTTAAATATTTTTCTCATTACCTAAAAATTGATATGCAGAAGCGCTTAAAGCCTCTGCATATTATTAATTATTTGCTATATTTTAACACATACTATTTTGCCACAAAAGTAGCAATAATGATATGATATATCAATAACTACTTATTGCTACTTTTGCATATATTTTATAGTCATTAATCGCTATACTATGCGATATGCAAATTATGTTTATCACTCAACTAAACGCAATAAAAAAATTACAAAACTATACTTTATTGCGATTATTCACCCCGTTAAACCATGCTCAAAAAATTCATAACTACATTAATAGTAGACAATTACGCTTGCATATATGCACATTTTTATTATCTTTGTTTGTGGCATATTCTTATTTATCGAAAAAAATAGAAATATAAATACGATCTTATTTGACACAGCCTTACATGTTTTTTATTTTTTTTGAATAATTAAATTTCCAGTTATGAACAGATATAAATTGATAATTGATTTTCTCACCCGATTAAGAGAGAACAACAACAAGGAGTGGTTCGATGCACATCGTAGTGAGTACAAAAAGGTGCGGGCAGCATATGATAGCTTGGTTACCGAAGTTATCGAGGAACTTTCGTCAATAGATCCATCTATTGCAGGATGTAACGTAAAGGGATCGACATTTAGAATTAATCGCGATATTAGGTTCTCTAAAGATAAAAACCCATATAAAACACACATGGGTGCATACATTGTCCCCGGTGGCAAAAAATCGGGGTATGGGGGTTATTATCTACACCTAGAACCAACCGATGGTAGTGGTGCTTACAAGCCATCGGCAGGGTCGTTCATTGCCGTTGGAATATATTGTCCATCGCCCGCTGCATTGCGAAGTATTCGAGAGGAGATAGTAGATTGTGGTGACCAAATAGAGAAAATAATTAATCAGGCAAAAGAATTCTCGCTTATGGAGATGGACGATAGTTTAAAACGAACTCCACGAGGGTTTGACCCGGGCACAAAGCACGACAACCTACTACGAATGAGACACCTGTTAATGGGACGCAAGCTAGCACCCGATTTCTTTAGTTACGACGAGAACGTTGCTCCCCATCTTACACAAATACTTAGCCCAACGGTGGGTCTAGTTAGGCATATCAATCGTGCCGTAGAGTATGCAAACCAAGCTAGAAACTGCTAATAGCGACAGTTGCAAATTATTAAATATTCCTCTATATTTTTGTAATATAGGGGAATATTACTATTTTGTGGGATATTCGACTTAAATAATAGGGGGTAAATAATGAAAATTTCGCTACTAGCTACACTGCTAACAATACTTGTATCTAACGTCTTTGCACAAGCACAACAGTCTATTACAGGGCAACTTAGTTCGGCAGATAGTGGCGAGGCTCTATCCTATGCAACCATAATTCTTATCAGCAGCGCAGATAGTACAGCAATTAGCTATACCGTAACCAACGATAGCGGTGTGTTCTCTCTTAAGGGCCACAAACAAGGAAGTTATATCATTAATGCATCGTTAACGGGATATATCGAGAAAGATTTTAATGTTTCGCTAACAGG
>CAYJIL010000003.1:0-49199 GCA_964370235.1 uncultured Rikenellaceae bacterium
CTCCTCTACGTTGTGAGTAAAAATTGAGAGCAGGCTTGTGAAAAACTAGCTTGATATTCTCTTTGTCATATTTTAAGCGGTTGAAAAACTCGGTACCACCTTGAGGGTTCCAATACTCTGTAATATTACCTAGTGCCTTGCATATATTTAGTGCCCATTCATCGGGTGCTTCTGCAGGCTCAATTTCAAGGTTCATTTGCGAGAATATTTCGCAATTGAACGGTATGTTCAGGTACTGACAAATCTCTTTAAGAACGTTGTAGTTTAACACCGTAATATTGTCTGTATCAATACTAATTGCATTTTTTATAACCTCTATTGTCTGGTTATAAAAAGGTGCTCTTTTCTTGTAATGAACAAGTTGTGCCAAAAGTTTATTGCGCCAATCACTGCTATTATTGATTTTAATATCCTTAATAGTTGTTTGCTGCGAATGTTTTTCTAGCGGAATAGTAATATACTGCCAGCCCTCTTGCTGTTTTAAAACTCTATTTCTATTAATCCAACCGTGGCGAATATATTGTACAGTGTCAAAAAGTATAAATCTATCCGTGTGCTTCATTAGACTAAAGTAGCCAATAAACGGTGAAAAATATGGCTGCATTATTCCAATCTTCATGTTATTTAATTTTGGTTCTATTTATTAAATCGATGATGTTATCAACATCATCAAGTGATAGTTCGTTATATATAGGTAGGCAGATTACACTCTCGGCTAACATTTTCGAGTTAGGGAGGTTTTCGGCTCGTGATGACTCTAGCTCGCAGTATGGTGCAAAGTCACTTATTAAAGGGTAAAAATATCTTCTACCAAAGATATTATTCTCTTTCATTTTGTTGTAAAGCTCGTCACGGCTCATGCCATACTTGCTTTGGTCTATAAAGATAGGGTAGTAGGAATCGTTATACTTAATGCCGTCTAACTTTTTAAGTGTACGTATTCCAGCAGTATCTTTTAGGCCATCGTCATAACGATCTGCTATTGCTCTACGATTGGCAATGGCGTTGTCAACCTCTCTTAGGTTTAAAAGCCCAAAAGCAGCTCTAATTTCATCCATCTTGCTGTTGATACCGGGAGCCATTATCTCCACCTCGTTAGCAAAACCAAAGTTTTTAAGGTAGTCGATTTCGGTTTTTGTCTCCTTATCTTGTACTATGAGAGCACCGCCCTCTACTGTATTATATACTTTGGTAGCATGAAACGACAGTGTTGACATATCACCATACTCAAGTATTGAACGACCGTTAATCTCAACTCCAAAAGCATGTGCTGCATCGTATATTAGCTTTAGATTGTGCTTGTCGGCAATTTGCTGAAGTTTTTCAACATCGCATGGGTTTCCATACACATGAACAGCCATTATTGCCGATGTGTTAGGGGTGATTGCAGCCTCTATTTTTTCGGGGTCAATATTGCCATATACTGGGTCAACATCAACAAACACGGGCTTAATATTATTCCACCATAGCGAGTGCGTTGTGGCAACAAAGCTATATGGCGTTGTAATTACTTCGCCACCTATCTTCATTGCTTGCAAAGCAGTAATAAGTGGTAGTGTACCATTGGTGAATAGGCTAATGTACTCTACTTTTAGGTAGCTAGCCAACGCAGCCTCTAGTTCTTTGTGATATTGGCCATTATTCGTAAGCCATTTTCTATCCCATATATCTTTAAGCATCTCTACATACTCGTCTAAATTGGGGAGTAGAGGCGAAGTTACGGTTATCGGTTTTTTCATTTTTTACGTTTTAATAGCGGTACAACAATGCCTTTAATCTCCTCGAATGGCTCTAGTTTAAATATTGCCGAAAGAGCAATAGTTATTGCACCACAAGCAATGAGCTGAACAATAAGGAGTACCAAGGAGTTAAGGTCTAAAAATGAAATCATATATACGAGTGCCCCAGTAGCTATTGCAACCAAAAAAGATGGTGTAATGTCTTTTAGCTGCTCGACTATCGAGTAGTTGATTAATTTACCCGAATGATATGCATTTATATAGTACGATATACAGCTAGTTACAATGCTGCCTGCTAGCATCCAATATATACCTACAAAGATTCCCAAACACAGTGGTATGGCACCAAATAATTTTTTAATTATCTCTAGTTTCAGAAATAAATCTGAACGACCCTGCACCTGCAACATATTCAAGTTTATAGCATGCAGAGGGTAGAGCATTGCCGAAAAACAGATGATCTGCAAATAACCAACAGCAGGCAACCATTTTTCGCCTATTAGAGTGAGAATAAGTGGCTCTGCAATTGCGGCAAGTGCTATCATGCACACAAACGAAACATACATCGAAAACTTAATTATTCTCTTATATCCACCTTTTAGCTTTGTTTTGTCGTCTTGTATCGAGCTAAGTACTGGGTACGAAACTCGCTGAACGATAGCCGTTAAGTTGCTAGAAAATAAGGTGCTAAAGCTAAGCGCACGCCCATATTGACCAAGTGTTGCTGGTGTATAAAACTTACCAATAACAAATTGATAGGCGTTTTTCCATAGCGTATCTATCAAGCCCGAAACAAGCAATTTTGAACCAAAAGCGAATAGCTCCTTAAAGCTATCTTTTGAGAATTCGAGTTTTGGAGCCCATTTAATGCTTACCCAAAACATAATGGCTACTATTGCTTGTCTAGTTAGTTGCTGTATAACCAAACTCCATACACCATAGCCCATATATGCCATTGCTATACCCAAACCACCACTAGATAGTGATGCAATAACCGATATTTTGGTTTGAGTCTTAAAGTCTATGTTTTTTGTAAGTATAACACGATGTATTGTTGGAATTGCACCTAATATCAGCGATAACGACATTACTCGTATGAGCGGTGTTAGTTCGTCTTGGTTGAAGAATAAACTAATTAGAGGAGCCAAAAAATATAGTAATACCGATAAAGCTACGCTAACAGCAAAATTAAAAATAAACGTTGTATTGTAGTCTTTATCTGTCGCATCACTCTTGCGAATTAACGCACTTGAGAAACCACTATCTGCCACTGAGGCAAATATAGCTGTAAATATGGTGATAATTGCAACCTGTCCGTAGTCACTAGGCGATAGTATATTGGCCAATATAACGCCAATAACAAACATGATACCTTTTTGTGATACGTTGTCTATGGTGCTCCATACACCACCCTTAACAGCTTTCTTTTTTAACGAATCCATCCTAATAAGAAATAACTCTCTTTTGTGCGCAAGATACTAAATTTTTAGTGATTTTCAAAAACCACACATGTTCCTATATGCTTGTATATGATCTACATTTATTTTTAATAAATTCGTAGTATTCTGTTTACTATTAAAATATAAATAATATGTATCTTGCGCTCAAATTTAACTACTTAAAACTATGAAGAAAAGAATTTTTTTGTTTTTTGTAGCACTAGCAGCTACTGCTACTGCAAGTGCCCAAATGCCCGATTCCCACATCTACAAAATTAAAGAGGGTATCATCCCTAGTGTGCGTCGCCAAATATCTGTTCCCGATATTTTAGGCTATAAAAGTTTAACAGCCGATTTTCATATACACACCATCTATTCCGATGGTCAGGTGTTGCCAACAACACGTGTCGAAGAGGCATGGCGCGAGGGTATCGACATTATTTCGATTACCGATCACAACTGGGATATGTCGCCAAAATATAATGCCGATCTAAATACGCCATACCAGCTTGCTAAGTCGGCAGCACAGAGAGCCGATATAATTTTAATTCCGGGTGTAGAGTACACCGATTCAAAACCTGCTGGTCACCTTAATTTTTTGTTTGTTGACGATGCAAATATCTATCAACGCTCAAAAATAGAACCCCAAAAGGCTGTTGAGCTAGCCGCCAAAAACGGGGCTTATGTGATATATAATCACCCGGGGTGGCCAGATAATAACAGCGATTTATTCCCTTTTCAGCTCGATTTAATAGCAAAAGGAGCAATACATGGTATCGAAATATTTAATGGCTCATCGTTCTATCCCAAATCGGTGGGCGATGCTGTTAATCTTAATCTTGCACCAATTGGAGCAAGCGATGTGCATGGTCTCATCTCAAACACCTATGATTTGGATGTAACTCACCGTCCGCTAACAATAGTTTTAGCCAAAGATCGAACACTAGAATCGGTAAAAGAGGCACTATTTGCTCGCCGTACGGTTGCATGGATGGGTAATATACTTGCAGGTAAACGAGAATATATTACTGCGCTAATGAAAGGTTCGTTAACAATTTCGAGCCTAAAATTTGGCAACGACAAATTCTCGTGTTTGATAACCAATAGTTCCGATATTGACTATACACTTTCGGCACCCAATTTGCGTGATATAACCATTACCGCACACTCTACTACTCGAGTTTCGGGCACAGTTGAGTCGCTATCGAATATGTATAGTGTTACCAATTTATTTACGGGCTCAAATAAAACTCTACAAATTCCTCTATCATATCTTGTGTGTGACGAGGCAAAGCAGGTGCAAATGCCCTATGTAGTAGAAAATCTAACACTGTTCGATCCGGCCAAAGAGATTGAGATAACTTCGCTAACCCAAGGGGCTAGTGTGCACTATACGCTAGATGGTAGCGAGCCAACACAGTCATCGGCAAAAGCAGGAAAAAGTATCAAAATTGACAATTCATCGACACTCAAAATCAAGGCATTCAAAGCAGGGCTAGAGCCTAGTTATACTTTTACAGTGCAGGCAATTGTTAAAAGCGAGCAGCCAGCCCTAAAGGTAAAACCAAAGAACCAAGGTGTGGCATATAGCTACTACGAGGGTGAATTTATTGGGGTTTCGCAAATCGAGAGCAAAGGTAAGTTTGTAAAGAGTGGTACACTGCCATATTTCGATTTGTCGGTGGCACAGCAGCCCGACTATTTTGGAATTTTATTTGATGGCTATATCTATGCTCCGCAGTCGGGTGTCTATGATTTTACGCTACGTAGCGATGATGGTTCGGTGTTGTGGATCGATGATATAATGGTTGTAAATAACGATGGTTCACACAGCGAAAAAAGCGTAAAAGGGGTAATTGCGCTAGAGAAAGGCTATCACAAATACTCGCTTAAGTATATGGAAGACTACGAGGGGCAAGCACTCTATCTGTACTGGAAGACTCCCTCTAGTACAACAATGGTAGATGTTCCCAAAGATAATTTGTTCTTGGCAAAATAATCGATAACTAAAAAGCGAAGTTGGCAAAAATGGTTGCTAACTTCGCTTTTTTATTAATAATCAAACTCATCTTGCTCGTGTTGCTCTTGCTCAAAGAATCGTTCGTCATAGGCAAGAAGATATACCCTTTCGCTAGAACGAGTAATGGCTGTGTATAGCCATCGCAACAAATCAATGCTCATGGGGGCATCGCCAAATATTGCCCTATCGATGAACACACTAGACCACTGCCCACCTTGTGCTTTGTGGCAGGTAACGGCATATCCAAACTTAACTTGTAGAGCATTATAAAACTCATTTTCTCGTATCTTTTGGTATCTGTCCCTTTTGCGTGGAATATCCATATAATCCTCCTCTACTTGCGCAAAGAAGTTTGCTTGTTCTTTTTGTGTGAGCGATGGCGATTCGCTGCGCAGAGTATCTAGCATTACCACACATTCGGTCTCGGCATCGGTCGCTGGATTTAGGTTTATGGTTGCACGCACAAAGCGATGGCCATATAGCTCGTTATAACCCCTAATGCGTTTGGGGCGAAACATATCGCCATTGGCTATAAATTCTACATTGTTTTCGCTGTCGCTATAAAAATAGTTATTCTTAACAACCATTAGCATATCGCCCGACGAAATCTCTTCTTCCATATACAGAACTCGGTTTCGAATAGCCTCGTTAAACCTTGCTGCTAATTTATTTGAACGAGTTATAATTATAGTGTCATCGACCCCATAATTACTATAACTCGACTCAATTTCTTCGAGAATATCGGCACCTTCGAGCGCTTTAAAATCGGGAAAACCTAGCCTAAAGCGTGGAATGATGGGCTGTTCGCTCTCGATAAGTTCTCGCACACGTGTAGCGTTGAATAGCACTCCCGAGCTTTTTATCTGTCGCTGCACATCAGACAAGGCAATATAGTCTATTAGGCCATAACGTCCCATGTAGTGTGGATCTAGGGCAGGGGAGCGAGACTCTGTTATTGGGGGTAGCTGTGACGAATCGCCCACTACAATTAACCTGCAATCTCTACCCAAATGCACAAAATCTACCAAATCATCGAGTAGATTACCCGAGCCAAACATTTTTTCAGACGAAGCAATCGAAATCATCGATGCCTCGTCTACAATATAGAATGCGCCTACATCTTTGTTGAAATTGAGATTAAATACATTATCGGTAATTGACCTTTGGCGATATATTCTCTTGTGTATTGTTTGTGCTGCAATACCCGAATATTGTTGTAACACTTTTGCTGCTCGGCCAGTAGGTGCAATCATGTTAACGGGTATGTTGAACGACACCAAAGTTTTGACAAAAGCGGCTATAATCGAGCTTTTACCCGTACCCGCTCTACCATCTATAATCGTAATGCGCTCATGTGCACCAGCCTCCATTAATAGAGCTAGATGTTCGATGGTGTTTTGCTGCTCTGTGGTGGGATCAAAAGGAAGATTTTGGTAAATTTGTGTTAAAATATGGTGTGAGATCATAAAAATTACTATTAAAAACAACTTTTTTTAAACGGTAAACCTATTGTTGTTCAGTTGTTTACAAAGCCGATGTTAACATTTAAACAAATTGTAATCATTAAAAAGTAACAATTACACTACAATATATCTATTTTTTTTTAACTTTGCAAATAGAAATTAATAAATAAAATATAATTCCGAATGAAAAGAGTATTACAACTTATTATCTTCGTAGTAGTTGCTGGTCTAGCTTACTGGCTATACGAGATAATCATGACACCGATCAGGTTTCAAGAAGTACAGAAGTCTCGTGAGACGGCTATCGTACAGCAGCTAAAGGACATCAGAACTGCTCAAAGAGCTTACAAAAGCGTTTATGGACGCTACACAAGCGACATTGACTCTCTGATTACTTTTATTAACACAGACTCTCTAAAGATCATGATCACTATGGGTTCAGAGGATGACTCAGTAGCGGTTGCTAAAGGTCTTGTTAAAACTATCGAGGGTAAAATTGCAGTGAAGGATACACTATTCAAGTCTCCAAGTTTCAAGGCAGAGGCGCTTAAGTACATCCCACACACAAACAACATGGAGATTTACATGGGTGCTGGTCAGCTAACAACTGAGAGTAAGGTTGTAATTCCAGTGTTTGAGGCTCGTGCTCCTTACAAGGCGTTCCTTGGCGATATGGATCAGCAAATGCTTATCAACCTTATCGACCTTAAGAAAACTCTTAACCAATACCCAGGTCTAAAAGTTGGTTCTCTTACAGAGTCTACTAACGATGCTGGTAACTGGGAGTAATTCTTAGAAAAAAATTAGGCAGAGCAACCATGTGTTGCAACTGCTATAAATTAAAGGCTGTTTTGAATATTCAAAACAGCCTTTTTTTGTCTTTACTTTGGAGGCTTTGTTCACAAACCCCAAGCTAACCCAACTCTATTACCTACGTGCTTTTGCAGTGTTGTTTTAAAGCCCATACGGCATGTTTAATCGGTTAATCATATATTGCCTATCCTGAGTATTGCAGTGCCTTTATAGTGTGCTGTAATGCTTAATTTGTGTTGTATTCATGCTAACTACTAAGTATAGTGTAGCAGGTAGTGTTTGTGGTGTGTAAATAGGTTTTTTAAACCCCAATGGCTACTGGCATAACGGTGAATAGAGAGCATCGAAATACTCCCTATTTTACCATGCCTATTTCCTCTTAACCTTGCACAATAAATTCAAACAATGTAATCAACCTAAATTGGCTACCTATATGCCATTACCTATTATTATATAGAGTAGTGGCATAAAACAGAGGGAGGGATATCACAAACATTACGTTTGACGATATCCCTCACTGAGTGGTTAAACTAACTATTGTCTATTTGTGAATTTACTAATACACTCCCTCTTGTATTGCTCTTACAGGCATTGCATTTGCTCTAGATGACGGTGTTAATGCTGGTTTTTCTGTAATTTGAGAAACAGATCCTCCCCATGGGTAAACCTCGATCTTCTTACCTGCCATAAAACTTTTTGCCTGATCTACTCCTACTCCAGTACTTGCTCCTGCCGGCTCTGCTGTCCACATATATGTGTTCCAATCAGATAGTGGTGTAGCGTTTTCTAGTTTACCATTACTAAACGTGCTGATATAACCAGCAGACGGGTAGAACGCCTCAATTGTAGAGTCAACATTATCATAGTAACGAAGTCCTGGTGTTCCCATTTCGATCCACTCTACTGCACCTATTTTTGTAGTCCATCCAATATAGTCGATGTTAGCAAATGCATCACCCGATGCTACCATCCATCCTAGTGGCGATGGGTCATATATAGACTTTCTCATGTTCACTGTTGATGCCTTGTAGTCGTGCCAAGCATATTGTAGAACGTCTATTTGTGCACACCAGTTTTTCTGATACTCTGTTGCTCCAGTTATAAAAATAGTAGGATCTATAACACTCTCTTCCATTGAGAGAACCTCTGGCTTGGTATTATATTGCTTGTTGTTTGCAAAGTTACTACCATTAGCATTCTTTCCTGCGCTACCAGGGAATGGGTCTTTTCTACCATATTGATAGTATAGCGATCCGCTACCATCTCCCATATCACCTCCTGCAAAGTTAGTATCTAGTGCACCAAGGTTGCGATCCATCATTGCTCTGCCACCAAGTTTTGAATCCCAAACAGATCCACCATGTCGGTGTAGGTCACCATTCTGCATCGGAATTGTCTCCTCTTGCGAACCTATTGTTGGGCGCTTACCTTCTGCGTTCATATATGGATTATAGTCTGTAACCCAAAAGTGCCATGACCAAATTACCTTACCGCTTTTTTTAACGTTTACCGCAAAGTTTTGGTGCTTACCAACAACATCGCTACCGTTAAACTTAATGCGAATTGCATTCTCTCCCGTAGGCGAAGTCGCTTTCTCGATTGTGTATGCCGATAGACCCTCGCCATCATACCAAGATGGTTCTACTGTAAACTGTGAGTCGTTTGTCCAGTCGCTAGCAGTAATAACACCACTAACTTTATCCTTTGCATACTCAGACCAAAACTCGTTTATACGAGCAATAACAGGTATGTAATACTCATTATTAGCTCCATCATAAGGGTTAATGATGTATGAGTTTGCTACCGACGACTCTGGGAGTTTTGAATCATCACCCGTCACAAGTTTGTTGATAAACAACTGATTTGTGTAGTCGGTAATCATTGTCTTTTTGATATTGAAAGTAATATCGTGCGTAAGCTCACCAATCTTAACAGTGATTTTGCTATTTGCTATATTATATGGTATCTCTACCTTAAAGTTATGCGTTCCAAAGTACTCTGTCCAATCTGCTTCTACATCTCCAGGCTTTATATCTGAACTGTTTTTGGCAACAATAGATGTTTCAACCTCTTCGTAAACAACATTACCATGTGCATCAAGAACTACATTTCCGCTGCCGTCTAGCTTTTCTACTAGGCTTACACCAATACCGTCTTGGTAGAAGCATTTAAGTCCCGATTCTGTAATGATTTCACAATTTAGCAAATCTGGTGTTACTTTGCTATATGCCTCGTAGTCGTCTGGGCTTGCACCAACCATATCGCTTGTTACACCGCCATTATAACTCAAAGTGAAGTTTACTGTTGCAACTTGTCTATCGTTATCGATCTTCCAAGACATATCGTTAGAGCTATATGCAACATAATCGTGGGTAATCTCGCTCATGTTAGAGTCATATGTTCCCATCTCCATTTCGAACATATTTTTGTTTACACCCAAGTAGTACTGGCCATTACTAGTAATATCTGATGCAACATCGTCTACCGAAATATTATACTCTACATTTGACGGTGGGCCATTCTCAGCCTCGGTAAAGCTAACATAACCCGGAGAGTTAATCTTTGTTATATTAACCAAGTAACGGCTACTATTATATATAAAGAATGTTTCACCCTCGTCTTTTGCTTCGCCCTCTTCATATACCGAGCGAGTATATCTCATCATTAGCTTGAAGTAACGCTCGTTGCCACTACCCATATCTGCACGAACAATAATGTAAACTGGGTTGTTATCCTTAACCAAGTTGTCGTTATCGGCAGGTGAGTTCTTTAGTGGTGCAGTAGGGTATATATATAGACCCTGAAGATATTTTGTATCGATATTGCTATCGTTAATTCCTGTTGGGAGTACACCATACGTAATACTAGGTGTAACTACCGTGTTAAGGTTTGTTGCAGGTGTAACCTCGTGTGTACGTATTCTAGGCTCGCTTGATGGCATACCCGTAATAGGGTTTGCAGGTGCTACTGGTGCCTCAATTGCGCTAACACCAAGTAGTCTTGTGTAGTTAGGGCTATTTTTGTCGGTCTTACCATCGTTTAGCACAACATCAATTCTAGCATATGCAAAGTGCGAAACTAGGCTATTTGTTCTTTCCCACTCTGTAAGTACCTCCTCGTTCAGTTTATCGAATGTAATCGACTCCGAATATATAGGAAGTAGACCCGAATCATTATTCTTTAGTACATGGTTACTTTTGCTAACATCGTCAGGATTTAGAACATCAAAGCTATACTTCATTTCGGCAAAATACAAAAATTGCTCGTAATCAAAGTCTGTACCATCGTTTTTTAGTACAACCTGTCCATATTGGTTTAGTTCAACATGTCCAGGAGTGTAAGCACCGCCATCGACAGAACCAATCAATTCTTCGATCTTCTCGCTAGAAGCGTTTGCAATACCCAAAATTCTAACAGGAGTATTACGCTCCATTAGTACTGCGTAGTATGTTGGGTTACCAAGTGCATCGTAATCTCTAATAACATCTTGCACCTCGATAAGTGTGTTAGAAAGTATAGGTGTTTGGTTGTCGAACACATATGCCTTCATATTCTTGAGATCTAACTCACGAGTAGTAGCAATAAGCGGCACGCTAGAGCGAGTTTTAATTGTTTGCTCGCTAAAGTTCGTATTGCTCATATCGATTGGCATTGCAACAAAACCTTCGGGCACATCAGTTGTTGGTGTCGTTGTTTGTTCTATGCTCAAATCTTCTTTTTGACAACTCACTAGTGTGAATAAAAGTGCTAGTGGAGCAATTATATTTTTAATCTTTATCATAACTCTAAATTATCCTCGTGTTATATCTTATTTTGTTATAATTGTATATAGTAGCTCTCGCTCAGCAATTGTAATTGTCACACGATCGGCTTCTGAACCACCTTTACTTGTAGACTTGTAATACAGCACCCCTTTATTAGGACTACCATTAACAAAATTCAAGACGCTAACTGTTGCATTGCGGTTCTCGGTATTTTTTGAAGCTGCTATCACTTCATCATTTGTATATGATGTAATAAATCTTGTGCTATTTATATAACCATATAGATTTGCTGGATCTGTGTCTTTTGTTCCAACGAACTCCTTTAGTCCACCTTCATCAAGAAACAGTGAAGACATATTTATAACGATGCTATAACTCTTGTCTGCTACTTTTACTGAAATAACATCTTGCGATATATCTAGTGCAGTAGATGTGTAGTTGATAACTCGATTGCCAGCAGCATTAGTTGTAACCGTTACACGTCCTTTGTCCAAGTTTGTATTTGTTGCAGCAATCTCAAAGGCGTTATAGTTAGAGTAATATGGTATCTCAACTGTGTTGCTAAACGGATCCATAGTAACATTCAGGCTTGCAATATCGCTAACAGCGTCCAATCTAAAATAGCCCCAGTATATCTCTACAGAGTATGTTTTACCAGCCACATTTGCAGTTACAATATCAGAGTAGATACCTCTAGCGTCTGCATCGACAGGTTTAGTATATTTAACCGAACCGTCAAAACCACCAACACCATCAAATGTTATATCTACTGTTCCACCATTTTGTGTTTGTACATCATATAGTCTATTTAGTACTTCGGGTGCAAGCAAATTGTGATCATAGCTAGTGTTATATGACACTACTATGTCGTCTTGTCCTTCTGGAATGGTAAACTTTGTTTGATCTCCAAAGCTAAACGTACCGTTAAAAACATCAAGTTCGAAAGTACGACCTCTTACAGTGAATGTGATAACATCGTGGTTGTTTACAAGTCCGGCAGCAGGAGCAGTGTAAATAATTTTCTTACCTGCATAATCGATAACTGCCGATCCACCTTTCTCACAAGATATATTCCAATTACCCGTAACTGCGTCTTTGAAATCATCTTCCAAATATGTTGTAGTAAAAGGTATCTCTAGCGTAGTTTCCTTTTCGGGTAAGTTATATACTCTGCTATTGTTAACTAGAGTAAATACACCACCTTCTATGTCTCCATCTACAACCTCCTCGTTCCAGTCATATATCGAAGCTTTTACGTGCATTGTTGGAACACCTGCTGCAAAATCAAATGTAATGTCAAAGTGATAGCGCTTACCAGCCTCAATCTCTGTAATTACTGGCGCACCACTAACTGCATTGTTAAGGTATACCGAAATTTCTTTAACGATATCTAGACTCTCGCCAAGGTCGCCACCCGATAGATCCTTTAGGTTTTGTGTATATGAAAGAACCAGCTTTGCATCGGCATCAAATTTTTGAGGAATCATAAGAGCAATATGCTGAGGACCACCCTCTACTAGAGTAGTAGGAACTACATTAATGCTACCTTTATCGCCAAGGTGAACTTCATCTGCATCGGCTACCGTAAACGCCGACGAGCCAATAAACTCCTTTTTAAGTCGTGTGATCTCGTTATCGTTCCATTGAATAGTAGCATTTTCATTGTTTGGTGTCCAGCTAAATGGTGCTTCTTTGTATATCTCGCCAGTTGGTACACTTGCAGCATTGCTATCAAAAGTTAGCTTACCCGATGCACTCACATTTAGAAAACCTAGGCTATGTACCTTAATCTTAGCATCTGGGAATAAAAGACTTCCATCGAGGCTATTAACCGCTGTAAGATTCTTGATACCTGCATCGTTAAGTCTAACACTAAACGATACCTGAGCAAGAGTATGCTTAAATTTAAGATTTACAGTTTCGTTAAAGTTGCTGTTAATATCTTGACCGCCAATATCTAACTTAGATGCAACCATTAGGTCATTACCTTGGGCAACAAGCTCACGTGGAACAGCATATTCAAAAGACAAGTCGCCAGCGATTCCCATCTCTGGAGTAACAGTTGCAGGGTATAGTTGGCTAGCACTGTTACCTTTAACTGCATCGTAAGGAGAGATTGCAAAGAAAGAATGGTTTGCATTATATTTCCAATAATCGTAATAGTGCTCAGTAACACCACTGTTTGCAGCTACATACTCCCAATCGCTACCATTCTTTTTGATGTGTGCATTGTACATCCAGTTAAAGTAGTGCGTTGCTGCGTCATAATCGACCGATGGGTTTGCATTACCTGCATTCTCAAGATCTCGGTCATATGTCATTGCCGTATATACGGCGAACGAATTAAGCAAAGTGTTATCTAGTGCACGAGTAGATACCTCTTCGCCTTTTGCCGTAAACTTAAATAGATTATCACCGTTGCTAGGGTCTACCACTTCGTTATTTTGTGGAATATCTTTTTGGCAAGCGATGACTACCACTAAAAGTGTTAATAGTGAAAGTAACTTTCTCATGTCTATAATTTTGTTCGATTTATTCTTTTGTTTATATCTTCTTGGTATTTGTCTTCCCAAGTTCTATTTGTACCTATGGGCAGAACCAACTGCCCATAGGTATTATTAACTAGCAATGTAAAACTAATTGATTACATGTCGATTGTGTGCTCAGCGTTAGTCCAGTCTGCTGCCTCTGCATTGAAGTCAATTCTGATAAGGTTATCCTCGCCACCTTCGTCGTCACCTACTGTGTCGAAGTTAAGAGTATAAGTAACGATCTGACCTTGTAGCCATAGACCCATATCATCAAATGATACGTAAGCAGTAGCGTAAGCACCCTCTGTACCGTGAAGATACTCTTTTACACCGCTAACAGGATCTTGTACATATGCCTTACACTCAATTGTTAGGTAAGCACCATCCTGTGCTGTAGCAGCTACTGGTGTTGCACCAGCTGCAATCTCCTCTTTAGTGTATACTTTCCATGGAGTGATATCCTGTGGAATAACAATAGAAGGATTGTTTGTAGAAATATTTTCAGCTGCTGTGCTGATAGATGGAACAGCAGGAGAAGTGATTGGGAATGCAACAGATGGAGTTGCTGGTACAGCCCAAGTAGAAGCAACTGCAGTTGAAGGAACTGTAAGTGTACCTGTGTTAGGGATGTTAACCATTTGGATACCATTCGCTGCAACATCAACCTTTAGGTTCGCAGATGTAGTGATACCTTTGAATTTAATTTGTGTAAGAGCGTGCTTAAACATTAGGTTTACTCTGTTGTCAGCTAGAGCCTCGTCTCTTGTCTTCTTTACATCGTATGCTGTAGCGTACATAAAGTCAACCTGAGTGTCCTCTGCTGTTGGAGCAGTGAACTTAACTGTCATACCATCAGCTTTGCTGTGAGTGATTTCAGTTGATTGGTTGTCGATAAATGGAGCGTGAGCATAAAAATCTAGTGTGCTACCGCTAGCTTCTGTTGGCCAGTAACCAATCTGTGACTCGTTAACATAGTTCCAAACACCACTCATAAGGTTGATTTGTGCCTCCATGTACTTGCTATCAAAACCAGTTGTGCTAGTATATGCAGTTACACCAAAACCACCTCTTTCAGCAGTACCGAATTTTGCACCAAACTCAGCTGTGTTATCTACGATTAGACCTTTTGTTGACTCTAGAGCATAAGTGCTAAAGTTAATGTAGTCGCTTGTGTTGTTAACACCTGTTGAAACGACTTCCTCTTTTGAACAGCTCGATAGAGCTACTGTTGCAATAGCAACACCTGCAATAAATTGCTTCATTTTTTTTGTTGTTAGAATTAATAAATGTATCTATAAATGTTTTTTAAAATCTATATTGGTAGTGTAACCTCTACGTCTGTCCACTCTTCGGCACCAACGTCGAATCCACTGTCGACACCTATATCGCCTGTTGCCTCGGGAAGTGCAAACTCAAGATGTATAAAGTACTTGATTATTCCATCGTCGTCTTTTTTAATCTCTACCATATCGGTTGCATTTACCACAACTCTGTGGTGTGTTCCATCTAGTAGGATAAAATCCATGTCCACAAATATATTTGTGTAGTCGCATGGTAGCTTTCCGTATGATCTAAATTCGTGTCTAACGGTTCCGCTGTGTTGTGTATCATCGTCGTAGTGTCTGTTATTTAAAACAAACTCGTGCATGATTTTACCTTGAACATCTTTGTCGAGACCCATATAGTGGCCAATATTGTCGTGCTTAAAGAATGTTCGTGGAGCACCTGCTGCATATCTAATATCTGTGATATGTGCCGATAGTACATAAGTTACAACATCACGCTCTGCATATATTTTGTGTTTTTGTACTACGTACGACGAATTGTTGTCGGGTTGGTCATAAAACACTTTAATATCTTCGTCGGTAATTTCAACATCGCTAAGAATTGCCGATGCAATCACGCTAGGGTCCGATATCAAATCTCTATCTGCATCCTCGGGCTCTCTGTCTCTAATAGGGTCTTTTGTGTTTGAGCGAATTATAAAGTTATTTATGTCGTCAATATTTTCAAAAGATACGTTAGGGTGCTCAACTTGGTTATTGTTATAAAAAACAATATCGAATTTACCCTTTGGTAGTGCTATCTCTACAGGTCGCTCTGCGCTCTGTGTTGCAAATTTTGCATAAAGTGTACCATCCGAATTATATGCTACTGGCGTTACTCCGTTTGGTGTAACATGTGCCTCGCTCCAGTCAATCTCGACTTCGATAGTTGCCTTCTCTATAATTGCATAGTGTAGATGGTCATGCTTACAGCTGGTGTGTAGCGCAATAAGTGTTACTACGCACATTATCTTATTTATAAACCTAATCATAACTATTTTTTCTTACTCAAATTCAACATCCATACAAGCGAAACTTCTGCTTGTGTAAGGCCATACCACTCTCTACGTTTCTCTTTCCATGGGTAGTCAAATACTTTGACATCGCCATACTCGGTATTCCACATTTTTTGGTACTCTTTATAATCTAGCTCGGCGTAACCAAGTCCAATTTGGTAGTGTAGGTGTAGGTTCTTAGCAATTGAGTGTGCATATCCTAGTGATATACCGCTATTGATAATTTTGCCTTGCTCACCATTTGCGTCCCATAGTTGAATATCGTAATCACCATATCCTCCGAACAGTCCCACGTTCCAACCTGTTAGCTGCTCTTTGTTAGTTCTATCGCCCAACCAATATGTTGCGCTAAGGTGTGCTAGCCTAATTCTTTGTGTATAGTTGTTTTTGTTGCTGCTCCACCAAGGGAATATATACTCTGCACCTATCGACCATCTGTCCTTAATTGGAATCTCTAGTTCAATGTTAGCCGTAAGAGCTGCATCGTAAAGCAAGTTTGTTTTAATTGCTATATTCGATTTCTTTGCAATTGGTTGAGCAATTCTCGATACAGTGTCAATTGGCTCTGGCTGAGGAATTGTAGTTATTATTGTATCTGTAACTATCACCTCTTGGTATGTTATCTTGCGAAGAGTCTCTACGTTATAGAAAAACACTACCGATGCGCCATATCGTAGTTTTGGTAGAATATTGCTCTTTAGATATGCCCAAGGCTTGCCACCGTGCATTCTCTTTAGCACCCATTCTTTGCTATCGAGTGTGCGACTGTTGTCATCGATAACCTTCATAACTTCGTCCTTGAACGGAACGTTGTCATCCTCAACTACTAGCTTGCGAAGTCCTGCCCAATCCTCGGCTTGGTGCTTTGTTTGTAGCAACTCCGAGTTAAGTGCTTCGTATCTTTTGCTCAAAAAATCTTTGACACTAACAGCTCTTTTTCTTGCTAAAACATCGTTGTTTTTCTCCAAACCATCGATAGATGCTGTTGCAGTTAGAATAAGCGAATCTAGCCCTAGAGTTACATCCTCTTGTTGCATCACCTTGTCAAGTTGCTTAATTTGCTCTTGGTTTGTGCTGAAATCTGGTTCAAAAACCGAACTGTTTAGCTTGAAATAGAATTTAATATCCTCTTGCGAATCTAGTCTCCTATCCTCGTAGTTAACGATCTCTTGCAGAATTGTGTCTCGTCGTATTGTAATTTGCTGTGCATTAACATTACTTGTCGAAACTAACGTAAGCAGCATTGAAATAACTACTAGTACTAGTGTGTTTAGTAAATTAATTTGTTTCACTTATAACTCTATTTAATTTTACAAATAACAAATAGTTAAAATGTACTACTTTCCCTTTTGTTTTTAATGATGCGTTAGTACCTCAAAATGACTGAAGTATACGTATTGTGTAAATACACCAATCTGATGTATTTGCATGCAAAGGTAATTCCTTTTTCCAAACTTGCAAATTTAGTTGAGCTTTTAAGAGGGTGATTTATGATATTAAAATCATATTAAATTTTATAATTTTGTGATAATTAGCGTGTTATGTGGGTGAAAGAAAACGCTAAAAAAATTGTAATATTTTTAACCGGTTGAGCCAATTGTGTTATTTTAACCAATTTTTTGGCTATGTTTTTGCTGCTAGATTTTAGGAAATACAGTGATTACTGTAATTTAATCGTAGAATGTGATTTACTTGCCTATCGACTCTGTGTTCAATATGTATGTATGCAAAAAATGTACTATTTGACTTTTTTTGTTTATATGTGATAAAGCTATTATCGTGTAATCTATTTTTGTTTCGTATATATCTAATTATGCTATATGACCACGCTCCTTTAATGAGACGCTACTATCGCCTACAATAATAATATGGTCTAATAGGTTAATGTCAACCACCTTGCATGCTTCTTTGAGTTTATTGGTAAAAACAATATCTGCTTTTGATACCTCCATCGAACCCGATGGATGGTTGTGTGCAACTATAATAGATGTTGCTAGTAGCGTAATTGCTTTATGTAGAATCATTTTAATATCTACACCTGCCGACTGTGTGCCTCCTCGGCTAACTTGGGCATGTTCGATTATGCGATTTGTGCCATTAAGATATATTACCCAAAACTCTTCGTGGCTGAGCGATCCTAGTAGTGGTGCTAGTAGGTTTTGAACATCGTTGTTGTTGCGAATGACCGTAATTTGTTGCGAAGGTAAAAATTTGAGCCTACGTCCTAGCTCCATAGCTGCCATGAGTCTAATTGCCGACCTATCGGAAAGCCCACCACCACCTTTTAGCACCGATATGGGCGCCGATGCCAATGCTGCAATTCTGTTTTGGTGTAGTTCTAACACCTCTTTTGCCATAGATAATGAACTTTTTTGCGATGATGCAGCATCTATAATTAACGAAACCAGTTCGGCGTCACTAAGCTGTGACGATCCCTTATATAATAACTTATCTTTTGCGATAACATCTTCGTTCCAATCTATCACTCTACCTTTTGATCTACTGTTCATCATTATTTGGATTTAGTGTAGCATTATATATATGGTGTTAATAGCAAATGTACTCTTTTTTTCTCATTATTAGTAGTTTTGCTAGCCAAAAAAAATGGGTATATAAGTGGCGTTGTGCAAAAAAAACCTTAATCGCCTAAAATATTATGTAATGTTTTGCTGTAATAACAATTTTGGTTAATTTTACATTATAATAATCTAAGGTAAATATGTTAATTAATATACTCCTTTCGGCACTAACTGCTCTACTTGCCTCTTTGGCATGGTATGATATTACTTCGTTAGGTTTGCTGGTAATGTTTGTCCCACTGCTATATATACAAAAAAGATGTTCGGCAAAGGCGTTCACGCTTTACAGTCTACTTGCTATTGTTCTTTGGAATAGTGCAACCACATGGTGGGTTGCCAAGGCATCGGCAATTGGAGTTGTGGCAGGTGTTGGTACTACCTCGGTGTTGTTTGGGGCAGTAATGTGGCTTTATAGCTTTGTTAGCCAACGAGCACCTCGCAAAATTGCCTATATTATATTAGTGATGGGGTGGATTGCTGCCGAGTACCTATATCTTAATGGTGAAATTTCGTTTCCTTGGATCGTAATTGGCAATGGTTTTGCTATTGATACTGCGCTTGTGCAGTGGTATGAATACACGGGAGCGCTAGGTGGTTCGCTGTGGGCACTTGTTGTAAACTTGTTGTTGTTCGAGCTACTATATAAAGGTAAAGAGGGTAGGTTACCAAGAGCCATAAAGCTAGGCTTTTTTACGCTAGTGCCAATTATTATCTCGCTAGTAATGTATTATAGCTGGGAAGAGGACGAGGTAGGTAGCGTTCAGGTTGCTATTTTGCAACCAAATATCGACCCCTATAACGAAAAATTTGGGGGGCTAACACCTGTTCAGCAGCTAGATATTATGCTGGGCGAAGCGGCAAAAGCTCCTGCTAATACACAACTGTTTTTAGCACCCGAAACAGCACTTGATGGTGCTAGTTACTGGATTTCGAGGCTCGATATTAACGGTAATATCAACAGAGTAAAACGATTTATATATAATGACTACCCCAATGCTAAGTTCATAACAGGTATTACGCTTTTGCAGCATTACAGTGGCGATGCACCTGCTCCCACAACAACAGCCCGCAAAGGCGACGACTTTTATTACGATGTATATAATTCGGCAATTAAAATTGGCGACCAAAGAGTCGAAGAGATTTACCACAAGTCAAAACTAGTGATTGGTGTAGAGATGTTACCATACCACGAATACCTAAAGTTCATAGAAAGTTTATCGGTAGATTTGGGTGGTATTGCAGGTATGCTTGGCACGCAAGAGGAGCGCACAACATTTGGTGTGGCTAACTCGCAAATAGGCACGGCTATATGTTATGAATCGGTTTATGGCGAATATTATCGAGATTTTGTACTCGCTGGAGCACAAGCAATGACCATAATCACAAACGATGGATGGTGGGGTAATACTCCCGGCTACAATCAACACCTATCATATGCAAAATTGCGTGCAATAGAGACTAGGCGTGCAATTGCTCGAAGTGCCAATACCGGTATTTCGGCAATGGTAAATAGCCGAGGCGACATAACTCAGCAGCTAGGCTGGGACGAAAGAGGCATTATTAATGGGCAGTTACCATTAAGCAATAAAGTAACATTCTTTGTTGCCAATGGCGATGTAGTAGGCAGGTTAAGCAGTTTTATATTTGCGCTTGCGCTTCTGTTTTTTATAGCCTACCATCGCAAAAAAAGAGATTATTTATATCATTAAAATAGAGAAAAGAAATGTTTTCGGGAATAGTAGAGGCGATGGCAACAGTAAAGAGCATCGCAATAGAGGGTAGCAACAAGCACCTAACACTTAGTGCACCATTTACATCGGAGCTAAAGATAGATCAAAGTGTTGCACACAACGGTGTGTGCTTGACAGTGGTGGCTATCGAAGGCGACTGCTACACAGTAACGGCAATTGACGAGACGCTAATTAAAAGTAATATTGGCGATTTGACAGTTGGCGACAAGGTAAACCTTGAGCGTAGCATGCGTCCAGATGCACTTTTAGATGGCCACATAGTGCAAGGGCACGTAGACTGTACGGCAAAATGTACGCAGATAGACGAGCTTGATGGTAGTACTTACTACACATTTGAGTATGAGCCACACGAAGATCACATTACAGTAGAGAAGGGTTCTATTACAGTAAATGGTGTGAGCCTTACGGTGGTAAACTCTCAGGATACATCGTTTCAGGTAGCTATTATTCCGTACACAAACGAGCACACCAATTTTCATATGTTTAGTGTAGGAACAAGAGTTAATCTTGAGTTCGACATAATTGGAAAGTACATTACAAAGTTAATGAAACGTTACGCACCCAAAAACTAAATGGCAAAGGAGTATAGCGATATAGCCGCTCTGGGAACAGAGCCTATATCGAAACTTATGCGTAGATACTATATTCCTGCTATTATAGCAATGACAGCCGCCTCGTTATATAACATGGCGGATAGTATCTTCATTGGGCACGGTGTTGGTGCAATGGCAATTGCTGGTGTTTCGATAACTATGCCCATCACCTTTATATCTACTGCGTTTGGCGCAATGGTGGGTATTGGTGCATCTACGCTCATGTCGGTGAAATTGGGTCAAAAAGACTACGAGAGCGCACGCCAAATACTTGGGAATCTAGTAATTCTTAATAGTATAATTGGTCTTGCGATAACGGCTCTAGTTCTTGTTTGGCTAGACGATTTGCTCATGCTCTTTGGTGCAAGTGGCGATACACTGCCATATGCTAGAGATTATATGCGAATTGTGATTGCAGGTAATGTTGTTACTCACCTATACATGGGTCTTAACGACATTATTCGTAGTTCGGGTCACCCCACAAAGGCAATGTCAATAACTATTACTGCCGTTGTTGGTAACTGTATCCTTAATGCCTTGTTTATTTTTGGTTTAAAGATGGGGGTTAATGGTGCTGCTTGGGCTACTGTAATAGCACAGGTGATTGCGCTAGGAGTGGCAGTTCACCATTTTTGGAGCGATAAGGCAACTTCGCACATGAGCTTAATGCAAATGAGGCTAAAGTCACACATTGTGCGTGGAATACTATATATAGGTGTTGCTCCGCTGTTAATGAATTTGTGTGCATCGCTTGTTGTTATAATCATCAACAAGAGCCTACAAAGCTACGGAGGCGATATGGCGGTGGGTGCATACGGCATCTTTAACCGTGTGGCTATGTTCTTTGTGATGATAATATTTGGTCTTAACAATGGTATGCAGCCAATTATTGGCTATAACTATGGTGCAGGTAACTACGATAGGCTAATTCAAACCTACAAATCAACAGTCATTATTGCAACGGTGGTAATGACAACAGGTTTTGTTATGTCGATAGGTGCTCCTAGAATGTTGGCATCAATGTTTACTAGCGACCCAATACTGCTAGAGCCCGCTATACGTGCTCTTAGAATAGGGTTTATGATGGCTCCGGTTATAGGTATGCAAATTATAACATCAACGCTGTTTCAGTCGACAGGCAAGGCGGGTTGGGCGATACTATTATCGCTATCAAGACAAATGTTATTATTGGTGCCCTTGATTATAATCCTACCACGATACTGGGGTGTCGACGGGGTTTGGTATAGTATGCCTATCTCAGATTTTATAGCATGGCTTATGTCGGTAGCTCTTTTATCTGTACAAATGCGAAAGTTCAAACGGGTTAAATAGTACTTGTTCTAGTGATTAATGAACATGTGCAATTAATATGATTTTCAAAACGTTATAATTATTATTAATTATGAAGAGGGAGAATAATGTAATCGTAAGTATAGGTCGCCAGTATGGTAGTGGCGGTAGTTTAGTAGCAAAAGAGCTAGCAAAGCTAATGGGAGTAAAATATTATGATAAACTTTTGTTAGAGGAGTCGGCTCGTCATAGTGGACTAAGCGAAAAGTATTTTGAATCGATGGACGAGCGTAGTCCTCTAGCCTTTTCAAATATACTATCGAGCGGTTTGTTCTCTATGAGCGAATATGGTAGTAGCTTTAATGACGAGCGCATTTTTGGTATCGTATCTAGCGAGATAATGCAGTTGGCACAAAAAGAGTCGGCTGTGGTGGTTGGTCGCTGTTCCGACTACTTGCTAAGAGATCGCAAAGGGCTTATAACTATCTTTATTAGCTCGCCAATGGAGGCTAGAATACGTGAAATTAGTGCTCGTGAGCATATAAGCGAACGTGAGGCAATGAACAAAATTAAGCGCACCGACAAGGAGCGTGCGGCTTACTATAATTTTTATACCGATAAAAAGTGGGGCGATGCTTCCTCATATAACATTACAATCGACTCTTCGTTTTTTGGAGTTGAGCAAACAGCAAAGATATTGCATGAATTAGTGGTAAACTTTCAACAACGAGAGCCCTAGATATTTATAAATAAAGAGGCAATGATGCATAAATTACTGTCAACCCTATTAGTATTAGGGCTATTTTTTAGTTGTTCCGACAGTAGCAATTTCGATCAAAGATCGACAACCTATAATATAGGTGCCGAAGGTGGAGTAATAGATGTTATTATCGAAAGCGATTGGAGAGCGCAGACAAGCGATAATTGGATAAGCCTAGAAGCGTCGTCGGGTACTGCCGATCGAGTTTTAAGGATATTGGTTGATGAGAATTTTGAAGATCAACCACGCCAAGCGCATGTGAATGTTGTAGATAAATTATCTGACCTTGATATTCATATTAAGCAGCGAGAATTTATTCCCGAATCAGAGAATATTGTGATGCAGGTTGTTTTTCACACGTTATATAACGACAAAAACGACCCAAATCAATATATAAGTTCGCAACGAGCTGGCGAAATAATAGATTTTTGTAACCAAAAGTATAACCAAACAGCTGCTGATTTGGGAGTAGAGTTTGTGTTAGCACAAACCGACCCTAACGGCGACCGTTTACTTGAGGCTGGTATTCATAGGTATTCTACGACTAAATCGTCAATCGATGCAGAACAGTATATGAGCGCCAAAGATGCTACGGTGGCTCGTGAGTTGTTGTGGGATCCCAATAGATATATAAATATATATACTTATAGGTTTACCGAGGATAATTTGTTGGGAATATCGTTCCTTGCATTTTCGACTACTGCAATGCCACTAGATGGTCTTATCGAAGCAGATTACTTTATAAACAATACGCCCGATTATCTGTTTGGTGTACACCTAAATAACCTATACACAAATGTTGATGATAGTGGCAATTACGTTGCATATATCGATGACGATTTCAAGGTAACTGCTGCACACGAAATAGGACATTTCTTGGGTTTGCTACATCCGTTCTCAGAAGATGGCTGTGGCGAGAGCGACTACTGTGCCGATACTCCAAATTACGACCGTGCTAGCTATGTCGAGCATGTGAATAGCAACCCTCGCAACCCTATCGAATACTACCTAAATAGAGAATCGTGCGAAGGAGTTAGCTTTACCTCTAGCAACATTATGGATTACGGAATTAGTAGCTATGATGGGTTTACGCCAAACCAAATTTCTCGCATGAAACACGTTATAGAGAATGGTGTGTTATTGCCCGGTTACAAAGATCCACGAAGCCGAAGTGGAGTCCAAACACGTAGTGCCATTGAGCCTACGCCGATAATTATTAAGTGTCGTAGCATAAAACACAGCAGTGGTACATGTGGCTGTGGTAATCACAACTAGGAGTAGTAATTTATCCCATAAAATACAAAGAAACTGTCTCAAAAACATTTTTGTCACTTCCTGAATCGCATAAATACTCACGTACTCCAGTACGCTCCGTTTTATGCTCATCACGAAGCCCCAAAACTGAATTTTGATACAAATTTCTCACAAAAGAGGGTATCTCGATTAAATCGTGATACCCTCTTTTGGTATTATTTAGTTGCCTTTGGTGATAGCATGATAATCATGCGCTTACCCTCTAGCTTTGGAAGTTGCTCTACTTTGCCAAGCTCTGCTAGATCTTGTGCAAATTTAAGTAGTAGAATCTCTCCCTGCTCTTTGAATACAATTTGTCTACCTCTAAAGAACACATAAGCCTTAATCTTGGCTCCATCCTTTAGGAAGTTTTCAGCATGCTTTAGCTTAAAGTTATAGTCGTGGTCGTCTGTATTAGGACCAAAACGTATCTCTTTCACCACAACTTTAGTCGCCTTAGCCTTAATTTCTTTTGCTTTGCGCTTTTGTTGATATAGGAACTTTTGGTAGTCGATAATACGACACACAGGTGGGTCTGCCTTAGGTGAGATTTCAACAAGATCAAGATCCATTTGGTCTGCAAGGTTTAATGCGTCTGAAAGTGACATCACTTTCGACTCTTCTACACCCTCACCAACGATACGAACCTCTTTGGCTGTGATATGCTTGTTAATCCTATGGGCATTCTCTTTCTCTCTTGGAGCTCCTCCTCTAATGAAGGGTCTTGTTCCCGGTTTTTTAAAAGTAGTAGCTATGACTATGTCCTCCTAATTTTGGCTCTACCTCGTTAGCTGTTTGTGAGGCGGAGTCGTGTTAATAATATTCGTCATTTATAGGCTCTCTTGGCTGTGCCTTAGAGAGCCTTAATGACTATTCTAGACTGTAAATTTTATATTAAAAGTTGATAAAACCAAATTTTATCACTCTTTTTTTTATTTTAGTGGTTCTATCTCTTTGGAAACCAGCTCACCAACATAGGCTGTAAACTCTTCAAGAGACATTGCTCCCTTGTCGCCTTCGCCCTGTAAACGCACTGATACAGTGGTAGTTTCGGCCTCTTTCTCGCCTACAATTAGTAGGAAAGGAATTCGCTTCAACTCGTTATCACGTATCTTTCGTCCAATCTTTTCGTTACGGTCGTCAACTAGCGCGCGAATGTCACAAAGCGATAGTTTTCGTGCAACCTCGGCAGCGTAGTCGTTATACTTTTCGCTAATTGGAAGGATCACCACTTGGTCTGGTGTTAGCCATAGTGGGAACTTACCGCCAGTGTGCTCTAGTAGTACTGCTACAAATCGCTCCATCGAACCAAAAGGTGCACGGTGAATCATAATTGGGCGGTGGCTCTTGTCGTCGCTACCCGTATATGTAAGGTCAAAACGCTCAGGTAGGTTGTAGTCAACCTGAATAGTTCCAAGCTGCCACTTTCTGCCTAGTGCATCCTTAACCATAAAGTCTAGCTTAGGGCCATAGAATGCTGCTTCGCCATACTCAACAATTGTATTAAGACCCTTTTCTTGTGTAGCCTCAATAATTGCGTTTTCTGCCTTGTCCCAGTTTTCGTCTGTGCCAATATACTTTGTAGTATTTTCTTTGTCACGTAGCGAAATTTGTGCCGTAAAGTTCTCAAAACTCAATGTCTTAAATATATAAAGAACAATGTCGATAACTTTCTTGAACTCCTCCTTTAGCTGGTCGGGGCGACAGAAAATGTGTGCATCATCTTGAGTAAAGCCACGCACACGAGTAAGACCGTGTAGCTCGCCACTTTGCTCATAACGATAAACCGTACCAAACTCGGCAAAGCGAACAGGTAGATCTTTGTATGAACGTGGTTTGAACTTATATACCTCGCAGTGGTGTGGGCAGTTCATAGGCTTAAGCAAGAACTCCTCGTTTTCGTCTGGTGTGTGAATTGGCTGGAACGAGTCGTGGCCATACTTTTGGTAGTGACCCGATGTTACATACAAATCTTTCATACCAATGTGTGGAGTGATTACCTGCTGGTAGCCATGTTGCTTTTGCACACCTTTAAGGAAGCCCTCTAGCCTTTCACGAAGTGCTGCTCCCTTTGGTAACCATAGCGGAAGACCTGCGCCCACACGTGAAGAGAAGCAGAATAGCTCTAGCTCACGACCTAGTTTGCGGTGGTCACGCTTTTTAGCCTCCTCTAGCATTACAAGGTACTCGTCTAGCATAGCTTTCTTTGGGAACGAGATACCATAGATACGTGTTAGCATCTTGTTTTTCTCGTCACCTCTCCAGTATGCACCTGCAATCGAAAGTAGCTTGATAGCCTTGATTGGTGCAGTCGAAGGAATGTGTGGTCCACGACATAGGTCGGTGAAGGCACCATTGCTATAAAATGTAATAGTACCATCTTCTAGCCCCGAAATTAGGTCTAGCTTATATTCGTCACCTTTTTCGGTGAAGGTTTTAAGTGCGTCTGCTTTGGTTACCTCGGTGCGAGTGAAACCTTGCTTTTTTCTTGCAAGCTCAACCATCTTAGCCTCAATCTTTGGAAGATCGGCCTCGGTGATTGGCTTTGGTGAATCTACATCGTAGTAGAATCCATTCTCAATAGCTGGACCAATACCAAACTTAATGCCCGGATATAGCTCCTCTAGCGCCTCTGCAAGAATGTGTGATGACGAGTGCCAAAATGCGTTTTTGCCCTCTGTATCGTCCCATTTGAATAGCTTGATAGAGCAATCAGACTCTATCGGAAGTAGTGCATCACGAGTTTCGCCATCGACAGCCACAGCCAAAACATCGGCTGCTAGACGAGACGAGATACTCTCTGCAATCTGCATTCCTGTAACTCCCTTGTTGAACTCTCTTATCGAGCCATCGGGAAATGTCACTTTTATCATAACGTGTAAAATTTTAGTTCTATTTTGCCGAGCATTTCTCTCGCTAAATACGAGAGGGATAGCCCACTAAGCATAATTAACAAGCAAAGTTAATATTTCTTTTTGAATACTCCATTTAATTTATCTTTTTTTTGGTTTTGACCCAGTAAAAACGGCTTTTTGACCTACTATTATTTTGAAAAAATGATTTTTTTAGCCATCTTTGTGACTGCTTTGCCCAGATGGTGAAATTGGTAGACACGCTACCTTGAGGGGGTAGTGCCGGTATCGGTGTGCAAGTTCGAGTCTTGTTCTGGGCACAAAAAAGGCGATAATCTGTTATCAGATTATCGCCTTTTTTTAGTTTGATGTACAACTATTTAGTAGCTGCAACATATGGATGATTTGTATTGAAAAGTAGGAACGAATACTGATCTGCCGACTCTTGAATACGCTTAGATGTTGGCTTACCTGCACCGTGGCCAGCGTTTGTTTCAATGCGAATAAGCACTGGAGCATCGCCTGCTTGGCACTTTTGTAGCTGTGCTGCAAACTTGAACGAGTGTGCAGGAACTACACGGTCGTCGTGATCGCCCGTAGTAACCATAGTAGCTGGGTAGCTAACACCCTCTTTTAGGTTGTGTAGAGGCGAGTACTTATAGATATACTTAAACTGATCTTCGAAGTCGCTCGAACCATACTCAACAGCCCAGCCCCAACCAACAGTAAACTTGTGGTAACGTAGCATATCAAGCACACCCACTGCCGGAAGTGCAACAGCAAATAGATCTGGACGCTGAACCATACAAGCACCAACTAGTAGACCACCGTTAGAACCACCTGCAATAGCTAGCTTCTCAGACGATGTGTAACCCTCTTTAATTAGGTGCTCACCTGCGCCAATAAAGTCGTCAAATACGTTTTGCTTGTTCTCTAGCATACCTGCCTTGTGCCATTTTTCGCCATATTCAGAACCACCACGTAGCGTAACAACAGCGTGAATACCACCTTGCTCCATAAACATAATTGCAGCAGGCGAGAACGATGGAGTGATATTGATTTGGAAACCACCATAACCATACATATAAGTAGGGTTAGTACCATCTAGCTTAATATCTTTGCGGTGAGTTATAAACATAGGAACTTTTGTGCCATCCTTGCTAGTAAAGAACACCTGCTTAGTTTCAAACATATCGGGGTTGAAGTCAACCTCTGGTGCTTTATATAGCTTAGACTCTAGTGTAGCAGGGTCATACGAATAGATAGCCGCAGGAGTAGTGTAGTTTGTAAGCGTGTAGTAAAGCACCTTAGCATCGTCTTTGCCACCAAAACCCGACACCGAACCAATAGCAGGTAGTTTTACTTCGCCCACTAGCTTTCCATCAAAGTTATACTGATAAACTTTGCTTTGTGCATCCTCTAGGTATTTTGCAATTAGGTAACCAGCAGCCGATGTAACGCTTTCTAGCAAATTCTCCGAATTTTCGGCAATAACAGGCTTTAGCTCACCGCCTTTTTTAAGGTCGATTGTTGCAAGCTGGTAGTTTGCAGCATCACGGTTTGTTAGTACATATAGCTTGTCGTCTTTGCACTCAACGATAGAGTAATCGGCATCAAAACCCTTTAGTAAAACTTTAAAGTTCTTGTCCTTAGTACCTTTATATAGAATCTCGGTTCCCGAAGTACCCTCAGATGCAGTTACAAATATCCACTTGCCATCCTCACTTGGGTAGGCGTGGTGGTAGCGTAGAGGGTGCTCTTTGTCCATATACACTAGCTTATCGTCTGCCTGTGCAGTACCTAGCTTGTGATAATATACTTTTTGAAACTCGTTTTTTGTTGAGTATAAACCTTCGGCTGGCTTATCATATGCCGAATAGTAAAAACCTTTTGAATCTGGAGCCCATACAGCACCCGAGAACTTAACCCACTCGATAAGGTCGGTTGTTTTCTCCATTGTCTTAGTATCAAGAATGTTGATTTGAACCCAGTCTGAGCCCGATGCCGATACCGAATATGCAGCATAACGACCATCCTTAGAGAATGTTAGCGCACCTAGTGCTTTTGTGCCATCTGCCGAAAGGGTATTAGGGTCAAGGAATACTTCGCCCTTAGCCTCTGGCGATGATTTACGATAAATTACAGATTGGTTTTGTAGTCCATCGTTATATGAGTAGTAGTACCAATCGCCATGCTTTGCTGGAGCACTCTCCTTTGCATAGTCATAAAGCTCGGTGATGCGCTGCTTAACAGCGTCACGGAATGGTATTTTTGAAAGGTAATCGAAAGTAACTTCGTTTTCGGCCTTTACCCATGCTGCTGTCTCGTCTGAGTTATCGTCCTCTAGCCAGCGGTAAGGGTCGGCTACCTCTGTTCCAAAATAATTATCCACAACATTTTCTTGTCTTGTGTCGGGATAGGGTAGTCTCTCTATCTTCATCGTAGAATTTTGTGCGCAACCAACCGTAAATAGTACGGCTGCCGATAGCGCAAGTTTAGTAGATCTTTTCATGCTCTATTAAATTTTGGTTTCACCTACAAAGAAAGTAAAAATATGTTGATTTTTATACTCTATGTGCGAGTGGGCTAGTGTGAAGCTAATATTTTAACACTTTATGTTGGATGTGAAATTTATATCACACGCCTATTGCTCATATATTTTTGAGTACTCCTCCTCTTTTTCTCGCACTATTTGCTTGAATGTTTGGGTGCGAGAGCTAGGGAGCTTTGCACGCTCTTTCCACTGCTTGCTACCATATACGCCTGCTTTGCTGTAATCAAATGGAGTGAAGCCAATTTTTTTGATGGCTCTTTTGTTCTCGATGGTAAAGTCAAAATTATATGGATCCTTGAACATTGGGTCGGCAACCACCGAGCCACTATCCTTTAGCTCTTGCCACTCTTTTAGCTCTCTATTTAGCAAGGTTACTTTGTGCCCCACTCTGCTGTCCCAATACATATTATCGTGCATATCGACCTTTGCTTTTTCCCAGTCGCCTCCTAATATATCGCCATGGTCTATTGTCACAATGTTGTTGCTAAAGGTAAACGATTTGTGCTCTTCGACCCTTGTGAATTTGAGTTGGCAAATATGGCTAAATGCAAATATATTGTTGCGAATAATGTTCTCTTTGCCATAGTGTTGATGAAAACCGCCGCTCTTGCAACCCCATACCAAATTATTCTCCATAGTTACACCGCTACTTCCCTCGTCGGTATATAGTCCCCAGCCACCATAGCTATATGTGTAGACATCGTGAATGACATTGTGGTGAATGTGTGTGTCGTATGATTCGCCCAAGGTATAAACTGCCCCCATATCGGATAGCTCGCCCCAGCCAATGTGGTGAATATGGTTAAAGGCAATTTCGTTACCCGTTGATGGGTTATCGAAATGCCCAAACTCTTCTCTAAGCTCACCATCTTTGTTCATTATGCGTGTTACAAAGCCACTTTTTTTGTAACCCCACATCCAGCCAACCGATACACCCGAATACAAAATATCGGATATTTCGTTGTGAATAACTTTGTTATCTGCCGCAAACATTATCCCCACGCCAATGCCACAGGGCAAAATGTGCCCTGCCGATTGAATAATGTTATTCTCGATGGTAATATTGTTGGTGTACCAAGGCACATCATCTCTAAGATGTGGCTCGCCCACCTTTACACCCCCTGCTCCAAGGTCATATATATATGAGTGTTTGATGTGGCTATTGCGGCACATATTCTTGAACCATAGCGCATAACCACCCGTGTGCTTTATCTCGCAATTGTTAAACTCAATATTTTGTGCATAGTTTATCTCGATTGCAGCCTCGATAGATGCCGCTGCTTGCTCGGGTGCATTACCACTTTTGGGCATAGTGTATGCCGAATGTGCAAACGTAATATTCTCGAATGCTATGTTGCTTGCTAGCTTGTCTTGTGTGCCATTGATGGTGATAAGCCTCTTTAACACAGGTATATATCCAACAATGTTTTGTGGTGTTTCGCCCTCTCTAGGGTAGTAGTATAACCAACCATCGCTATCTAAATAATATTCGCCTTGGGTGCTAATAGCACCTTTAAAATTCTCTAGCGTAAAGCGTGTTTGGTTATCTAGGCTATTCCATGGTTTCATGCCACTGCCCGAAATATAGAATGACGGAGTTTCTGGCTCTAGGTAGTCGATATATTTGCGAGTATTATCCCACTTGTGATAAAACATTGCAACTACTCTGCTTAGTTCTTGTGGCGAAAGGTTGGCAAGTTGCGCTATGTTCTCTTTGGGTGTAAAAAGCCTTTGAGTTGCAAACTTGGCTACTCTGCCGCTACCCTTGTGGTGTATAACTTGTTGTGTGCTATCAAGGTAATACCACCCTTTGTCGGGGCTTTTGGCACGAATGGCACGCGAGTTGTTAATATATAGCTGTTCGCCATCTATGGCTAATGCTGTTGCATCGTCAATTTTACTCACTAGCAATCCGCCCTCGCCCCAGCTCCAATCTCTAACTTCGATTGCGCCACTAATTACGCTAGCGCCATCGCCAGAGCCAACAATTCTTATAGGAGTTTGGTTTGAGCCATCAAAAGCAATGCTGTTCTTGAGAAAATAGTTGCCCTTAGCTACATTCACCACAACCGAATCGGCTGTTAGCTTTGTTGCTTGTTTTGCTGCTAACTCTATGTTTGAGTAAGGCGAGTTTTTTGTGCCATCTCCCACCCCCGTGTGGCGAGCGTCTACAAAGATATTGGTTTGTGCAAAAAGCAAATGTGATGCACCTATTAAAAATGTGGTGAGTAGTGTTCGTATCATGTCAATTGTTTGAATTAGACCATAAAGAAACAAAAAAATGTTAACCCCAGCAAATTTTACTGCAAGGAGTTAACACTTTTTTTGTAGTAAATTTTACACGTTATAGTAGCAAGAATAGCGACAATTTTGCCCACTTTTCGTTGTAAATATCGGGCGAAATGCTAATTGCAGGAGCTACTGGGTTATAAAACCCAATCTCCTTATCAAAGCTTACATCGTCGCTGCGATTACCATCTCGCCACATTGCTTCTGCTCTAATGCCTAGAGATAAATCGTTGCGTAGCTCATAAACATATGTTGCCTTTAGCTTAATGCCATTGTAGTTGTTTGAATAAAAAGCGTATGGCATAAATGCGTGCTGAAACTCAATGTCTTCAACCTTTTGTGATATTGGTACAACGTTATATACTCCATCGCCACATATTTTGCGAGAATAGATAAGCGATATATCTAGTGAGCTGTGTCTATATGTGTGCTTGTAGCCAATACCAGCGTGTGGCTCGACCCAGCGATTGGTGATTTGCATATCATCTGTGGTGTAACTTTGCGAAAGCTCGGCTCCATAACTACCCACAAGCAACGAAAGCTCGCTATTTGTCGATAGTGGTATTAGCGATTTGGCTTGCACTAACCACTCGTAATTATTCATAGAGTAGTTTGTTTGTGTGTCAATGAGCTTAAAGTCATAAACATGGTTCACCTCATCTACCAACACTTGGGTAAAGATATTTTCGCTACCACTCCTTGTGGTGTAATCAAGTTCGCCATATAGAACCCAATCTGTACTTCTGTCTATTTTTAGTTCGATATTGGGGCGCAGGTGCGTGGTTTTTGCAAAGTAAAGATCACGAATGCTACTCTCTTCGGTGCGCAAATTGTGATAATCAATCTCGCTTCCTATTGTTAGCGATATGGTTTGACTTGGTGCAAACGAGTAGTAAATATCGCTGTTAATACCGTTGATATAGTACATTCTCGACATGCCAAATCCCACACGGCTCTCTTTGGCATCATACCTGCCAAAACCATAGGCAATAAAGTAGCGATCTTGTTGTCCCGGTCGCCAGTTCGACATGGTCATGTGCTGCTTGTTGCGCTCGTAGCCAATATTTACAAATAGCTTTGACTTGGGCAGTACGACACCAGCTCCTAGGTCGATATTTAGCCACGATGTGGTGTTTTTGGCTCTAGGGTCGGTCATGCGATGTGCTTGTTCGCCCGCAAAACTAGCCTGCACACCATAGTGAAATTTATTTGACGAAAAGCTATACCCTCCTTTGACTCCATAAAGGCTATATGTGTAGTCGCCGCCAATAGAGTCGGTTGATATGTATGGCGAGTAGTCTTCAAAATGACGAATACCATTCCACCCAATCGAGCGATCCTTGCCGTTTTGAAATTGTGCCGAACCAAATAGCGTGCCACTGTTTTTGAGAGTAACACTACCATATCCATCGAATGTTGTGTTGGTGGAGTGATTGCCCTCAAAGGTGTGGTAATCGCCACCTAGCTTGCTAGCCGAAGTGCTAGTGCGAATGTAGCTTTTGCTATTGATGGTACTGTCCGACAAAAACAACGATTGAAAGGCTGGGTTTGCTAGCATTCCTTTGGTCGATTGCTTTTCGGTGTCGATGGTAAAACCACTATATCTTGTAGCACTAGGTACTAACGAGGTGCTACTCTCTATATAATCAGCTATGTCTTGTCCTTTGGCAATTGTCGATGTGGCAATCATCAAAATAACCAAAACTAACTTTAATTTTGTGTGTTTCATCTGTCTAAAGAGTTATTTGTAGTTCAAAGCCAAAGAATGGGTTTGTCCACTCTCTTTCGGTAACAAGTTCCCCACTAGTGTATATTGGGTTTATGTCTACAATATTATTTACAAAGAATGATAGGTTTCCAAATTTCTTGAACTCCTTTGTTGCCTTAATATTCCAAACAAACGATACGGGTTTATCCATTAGGGCATAATCTAGTGGTGCGATTGAGCCCAGCAGATAGCGATAGGTTGGGTCATCGTTCACAATCTTTGATGCAATTTCGTCGGTAACGTTGATAATACTACCATCGGTGTTCATAATTTGGGACGGAATAACATTTTTTTGATCGGAATATTGACTTGACTCCATCCATATAACCTGAAAGAAATTTGTTAACATAAGTCCAAAGCTAGGGATGTGAGTATTAAACCAAAAATTGGTGTTTAATCTCTTTAGTCGCTCACTACCATAGTTCTCATATATTCCCACCATTGGGTATGGGAAATCGGCTACCACAATGCCGGGATAGCGTTGCTTGGGCATAGACGTGCCATATGAAGTGTTGTAGTATGCTCCGTTAATCTCTATCTTTGTGTATAGCTTATCAATCTTTGGAAACACAATTCTATACTCGATACCGCTCTTTTCGACTAGTTGCGAGTTTAGAACCTGCGGCATTGTAACAAACGTATAGTAATCTTGTGCAATGTAATCATCCTTTTGTGGAGTACGATCCGATATATCGACACCTGGTTTTAGGGTCGAGTAGTGGGTGTACTGCTGCGCTACATACGAGTTGTAGTAGTCGTAACCACTTTTCGAGCTCTCATAAAATCCTGTTAACGACAGTTCAAAATCATTAACCGTTAGGTCATAGCCAATCTCGGTTTTTATGTTCTTGTTTGTGGTAATATTCTCATTGGCAACATCAAAAATAGATGTATAGGTAATGAGGTTGCGATACTCTGGATTATTGGTATAGGCATTAAGAACATAAAAATCTTTGTATATCTTGTCGGGATATAGATAATCAAGCGTAGGTAGCTTGTTCTCTTGTCCATAGCCTAGGCGTAGGTTATGTGTCGTATGTGAGCCATTGCGCATTGTGTACGACATATTAAACCTAGGGTCAAAGATAAACTCTTTGCTTAGGCTATAACTGTCTGGTAGATTAAACATCTTTGTTGAACGTACACCAGCCGACAGTTTTAATATATCGCTTCCCCACGTCTGCACAAAGGTTGACTGCAAGTACGCAGCACCATTTACAAGAGCAGGAATATCTTTGTTGCTACGAGGCCTCATGTAGGTGTTGTCGTAGGGGTATGGTGGTCTGAGCGGATCTGCTATAACGGCACCGTTGCCAACATTTTTTGAGAAACGAAAATCTAATCCATACTCAATATTCATGAATGAATTGTCGCTAAATCGTGGTCTCGATAGCATATTGGCCTGAAAATATCCGTTAACAGGAATATTCTCGATGTAGTAATCGCTATAATATTGTCCGGGTAGATATGCGCCTTGGTTCTCGCCCTCTTGTGTGGCGGTTGGCATGCTCAAAGGGCCACTTGTCGATAATACCATCTTGTGGCGGCTAATTTTGTCGTTTACAACATCTATCGAGGCAGTGAAATCTAGTTCCGAAAAAAATCCTCCATCCTTTGTGAGAACACCTTTGGTCATGAATCCAACCTTTGAATATTCGGCAAGGTACTCTTCGTTATATTCATATATTAGCTCATCTTTCTTCATCTCGTTAAAGCTCATCGTATAGTTGAGCCTGCTGTCGAGTTCAAACATCGAACTCTCTTTTTCCCACACACGATTATAGTATAGCTGCGATGTCATTCGAGTGAACTTATCGGTTGCCTCTCTAATATCATCAATTGCATCTAGGTAGTCGATACCAACATTTAGCGTACCACCTTTTTTGCCAAGTTCGAAACCCTGACCAGCATAAATTAGCTTGTTTTTTAGGTCGCTCTTTAGCCTTACATTAAGTGCCGAAACACCTTTTTTTGAGTTTACTTGAATAACACCACTCGAAAGATCGCCGAACTTAGCCGACGAAATACCTTTGGTAAACTCGACACTCTCGATGTGGTCGGTCGATATGTAGCGCAAGTCGGTACCTTGGTTTATACTGCTACGCTGTGCTATTTCGCTATCGTAGCTGCCCGATGCTCCCGATGTGACACCAACCATTTGGCTACGCATACCATCGCTGCTAATGGGAATACCATCTGCCATTACCGATACTCCTAACGATGAGTTAGAGTCGGACCCCACTTGACGAGTCGAAATGGGTTTAAAGGATGCTAGTGCACTCTGGTCGTATATGCTACCGGGTAACAAAAGAAATATATCGTGTAGCGATGTGGGTTGTACATACTCTATGGCTGTTTGATCGATTTTTAGCTTCTCGCCCGATACACTACGCTTAGACATTACATTCACATCGTCAACCCTAAAACTATGAATATTTAGTGCAATAGTGAGCGATATATTTCCATCAATATTTACCAGCTCTTCGTAGTCGTAGTACCCTAGATGGCTTACTGTCACCGTGTACACCCCTTTTACTACTCTAGGGATAGAAAAATTACCGTCCTGATCTGTTATCGAGTATTGCGATGTGGGCTCAAGTACTACTGGCGCATAGCTTATAGCCTCGCCCGTTGCACTATCTACTACTCGCCCCTTTACAACCACTTGGGCAGTGGCTGTTGCACAAACCGAGAAGATGAAAATAAATAAAAATATGTTGTAAATTTTTTTCATTCAAATATAGTAATTACTAAGGCTACCTATGCCTTTTGTAGAGAGCACAGGTAGCCAGTTGATATGTGTTAAGACAATTTTAAAGAAACTACTACTTATTGTTTCTCCAACCTACTGGGAAACTATTTTGCTTATCAAGCATTGTAAAGTCGTTTGTCGAGTTGTTGCTATCTTGGTAGTACTTGTTGCCATCTAGCTCAATCATATTTCTTACAGCTAGCTTTTGTTGGTGACAGCCAGGAACAATAAACGATCCCATGTCTACATTCTCTGGTAGGGTACGTGTAACGATAGATGTTTGACCCGATACCATACCATCAAGAATCATATCCGAAGGTACTGCCGTAAGGTTAATGATCTGCTCGTCTGGTAGAGTAAACTTAGTTGTGTTCTCGGCGTGGAATGCTGCTGCACTCTCTGCTGTACCTTTCTCTAGCTTAAATATCATTGCAGCATAAAAACCTTTTGGGTGAATATATGCGCCATAACCACCTGGTAGTCCTGCCGAACCATCCCATACACCATCGGTAGAGATAAGGTTTGGTACGTCTGGGTTGTCAATATCACTCTCCGAGTTAACTTGGTAGAATTCAAAGTCAACACCGCTTAGGTCTACTGCATTTTCCCAACCTTCTACCTCTGAGTGGTTTGTTGCTGTCATTGCAATAACAATCTCTTCGCCCGGAGCAACTGGTACATCGGTACCTTCGCCCGGAATTGTAAAGAATCCAGTGATAGGAACTATGTTCTGCTCGGCCATTACACTATAATATGGTGCTGGATCCGAAATTGATGCTTGTGCCGAAGTAGCAATCGATAGACCGTCTGCATACATTGTTACAAGAGACGAGTTGTGAATAACGATATATTGATCGGGGTGCATCATACGACCCGAGTTTGTTTCGCCATTAAAGAAAAACTCGCTAATAATAAAGCCCTCATTAACAGACGAAGCTGGGAATGTGAACATTGGTAATGAAATCACTTGATCTAGCGACTCAATTGCAAGGTTCTCTTTTGTTGCGCAATACTTGACAGGTACGCTGCCTGTTTGGTCTATTTCGCTCTCGATAAGAACATTATACACACCAATAGGTAGGCTAATGTCTAGTACTCCCTGCTCGTTTAGCTTGCCAGTAGTAACACCAAGCGTACGCACATCTGTAAATTCTACCGATGCACCAGCAATCTTTGCAAGTTCGCTCTCTTCGAAATCAACCGATAGGTTTACTAGCTCTGGTTCTGGTTCAGGTGTAGGAATGTTTTGGTTATCATCGTCGCTACATCCAACTGCCACCATTGTCATCATTGCAAGGGCAAAAATATTTGTTCTATTTAGTTTCATTTTGTATTAAGGTTTAATTTAATTGATAGTTGTTTTGGTTGGTTCATCTGGGAGCAGTCGCTCCCAGATGTAATGAACCTAATTGTGTGTGTTTTTGTGTTATTTTAGTTATAGCAGGGTTAGTAAGGGTATAATCATTCCTAATATTAATTCTATTCCTCCTCTACCCATCAATCCGTTTTTGCCTTTGTTCATAACTAGTCCTGTTATAACTATTATTATTAGTGAAAGAGCAAAAAGGTCTGAGAAATGTGTCCACCAGCCTCCCGGATTGTTGTAGTGCAGGTTTGCCATAAAACTAATTACGGGCTTTGGTGTTAAGCGTTCGTGTATTGCCTTTTTTGTTTTTAGATCTACAACAAGCGACGATCCTCCCTTTATAAACACCTTTAAAAGTGTATCGCCAGGGAAATAGTGCTTGGTATAGCTCTCATGTTGATCGAGGGGCGTTAAAAGTTGCTCGACATATGCTTTATCTATATCTGCCTTTGGGGGCAGCGAAGCAATTGTGAACTCTTCGATCGCTACCGAGTAATCGGTACTCATGGTATCTTCGTGGTTCATAACAATTCCCGAAACGGCATATATTATTAACATGCCCGAGAATATGAAAGAAAGGTCACGATGTAGAATTCGACTCCATTTGCGAGTAGCCCTTGATAGGTTAGAGAACTTCATATTCGCTTGCCTCTACAAAGTAATATGATAGGTAGTTTTTCCCGCTTTTTTGGTTGCGCTCCGCTATTTTAGTGCGTAGCTCTGCTATGCGACCCTCTTGAGTCGTTGCTTTTTCGCCGTTGGCTTTGCTATCGTTAGAGCATGAGTGGCCAGCACCGTGTGATTTGTTGTCGCTCTTGGCAGCCTCTTTCATGCGAGCCTCCATTTTGTCAACATCTTCGGGTGTTACCTTTGTCTCTTTTAGCGTGCCAGTAACTTTAACCATGCTGTTAAGGCACTTTTTATCGAACGAGCCAAGTTCGCCAGCTTGTATGCGTATTATTTGTGATTCGTCATCGCCCATAAGAAACATTTTTTTTGCTCCGTGTTTGCAAATGTGTGTGCATACACTCTCTAGTGTAACGCTTTTGTTAAGATAGCTCTCGGGTGTGCTCAAAAGCTGTGCAACCGATGTTGCGCTCGATGCACTTGCCGTTGTAGGGGTGTGATCTAATACCGAAGCCGTTACAGTGTTAAAGATCGAAACTGCTACTACAAAAAGTAGCGAATAGAAAAGTTTATTCATACTTAAATTTTGATTTGTTTACGGCTGCAAAATTATTGTGCTTTTATAGATGTGTCAATCCCATTAAATTGTTATTTTGTGTAAATGATAAGTGGTGTATACCATAGATTCAGTGTTTGATACCTAAAAATAGCTAGTTGAAAAATACGCTAATTTGGCTAGCTAAATAGCCAATTTGTGGTAGAAAATTGTAGTTTTGGGCTAGTAATGTCTGTTTTATATATAGGTAACATAAAATGACTACTTGTTTTTGGTGATAGCCATTTTTTTGTGTCTTTCTATACGCCCTAAAAGAGGGGTAAAAATCAAATTTGCTTTATTTTTCAATCTTTTAGCCAAAAAAATTGCAGACTCCAAAAAAATATCTACCTTTGCATTTTAGAACGAATAATTCTAAAAAATGACAGAACGAAAATCAGCCACGCTCCTTTTAGAGGATGGAACCCAGTTTGAGGGTATCCAGTTTGGAGCATCAGTTCCCGTATCGGGAGAGATCGTCTTTAACACCGCTATGACAGGCTATCCAGAGAGCCTTACAGATCCATCATACAGCGGTCAAATACTTGTTATCACATATCCCCTAGTGGGTAACTATGGTGTGCCTGCACCTGAGGTTGAGAACGGGTTGCTTAAATTCTTTGAGTCTGAGAAGATTCATATTAAAGCACTTGTTGTCTCAGACTACTCATATGCGCACAGCCATTGGAATGCCGTAAAGAGTCTTAGCCAGTGGCTAGAGGAGAACGGTGTACCTGCAATTTGGGGTGTCGATACACGTGCTATCACTAAGATAATACGTGAAAAGGGTGTGATGATGGCAAAGCTAACTCCAGAGGGAGAGCAGCCAGTCGAGAGCACTATCAAGTATGGCGAAACTAACCTAGTAGCCGAAGTTTCTCCTAGCGAGATTACAGAGTATGGCGAGGGCGACAAGACTATCGTAATGGTAGACTATGGTGCTAAGTTCAATATTATCCGTTGTCTTATTAAGCGTGGTGTTAAGGTGGTTAGAGTACCTTGGAACTACGACTTCACACAAATGGAGTATGACGGTGTAATGCTATCAAATGGCCCGGGTGACCCGGCTAAATGTGGCGAGGCAGTCGAAAATATCAAAAAAGCAATAGAGGTAGGTAAGCCTATCTTTGGTATCTGTTTGGGTAACCAGCTACTAAGCGTTGCCGCAGGTGCTACAACATATAAACTAAAGTACGGTCACCGTAGCCACAACCAGCCAGTGCTAATGGTAGGTACTAACAGAGCTATGATCTCGTCTCAGAACCACGGTTATGCAGTAGATACTGCAACTCTTGGTGCAGATTGGGAGCCATACTTCATTAACCTAAATGATGGCACTAGCGAAGGTATTCGCCACAAGAGTAAGCCATTCTTCTCGGTGCAGTTCCACCCAGAGGCTACAAGTGGACCTGTCGATACAGAGTTCCTATTTGATGACTTTATCGCAGCGGTAAGAAATTTCTAACAAGAGAGGATTATGACAGACAGCAATATAAAAAAGGTGATACTGCTTGGTAGCGGTGCACTAAAGATTGGTGAGGCGGGCGAGTTTGACTACTCGGGTTCGCAGGCACTAAAGGCGATGCGTGAGGAGGGTGTTTATACTGTCCTTATCAACCCTAACATCGCAACAGTACAAACTTCGGAGAACATTGCAGACAAGGTTTACTTTTTGCCAGTTACTCCCGAGTATGTAGAGGACGTTATCAAGAAAGAGCGTCCAGACGGTATCCTACTTGCGTTTGGTGGTCAAACAGCACTTAACTGTGGTGTGGCACTAGACAAAGCAGGTATCCTAGAAAAGTACAATGTAAAGGTGCTTGGTACACCTGTTCAATCTATCATTAACACCGAGGATAGAGATATATTCGTTCAAAAACTAAACGAGATAGATGTTAAAACCATCAAGAGTGAGGCGGTAACAACTATCGAGGATGCACGTCGTGTGGCTAACGAGCTTGGCTACCCAGTAATCTTGCGTGCAGCATATACACTAGGTGGTCTTGGTTCTGGTTTCTGCGATAATGACGAAGAACTACAAGTAATTGCCGACAAAGCATTCTCTTACTCTCCACAGGTTCTTGTAGAGAAATCTCTAAAGGGCTGGAAAGAGGTTGAGTATGAGGTTGTGCGTGATAAGTATGACAACTGTATCACAGTTTGTAACATGGAAAACTTCGACCCACTAGGTATTCACACTGGTGAGAGTATCGTAGTTGCACCATCACAAACTCTAACAAATAGCGAGTATCACAAGCTACGTGAGATCGCAATTCGTATCATTCGTCACATTGGTATTGTGGGTGAGTGTAACGTACAGTATGCTCTTGATCCAGAGAGCGAAGATTACCGTGTAATCGAGGTGAATGCTCGTCTTTCACGTTCGTCGGCTCTTGCATCAAAGGCTACGGGTTATCCTCTAGCATTCGTTGCAGCTAAGCTAGGTCTTGGTTATGGTCTACACGAGCTAAAGAACTCGGTAACAAAGTCGACAACAGCTTGTTTTGAGCCTGCGCTAGACTATATCGTTTGTAAGATCCCTCGTTGGGACTTGGGCAAGTTCAAGGGTGTATCTCGTGAGCTAGGCTCTTCGATGAAGTCGGTAGGTGAGGTAATGGCTATTGGTCGCACATTTGAGGAGGCAATCCAAAAGGGTCTTCGTATGATTGGTCAGGGTATGCACGGTTTTGTTGCAAACAAAGAGCTTTCGTCGTCAAACCTAGAGGAGGCACTTTCTCGTCCAACAGATAAGCGTGTATTCCTTATTGCAGAGGCATTCAAGCAAGGATATACAGTTGATAAGATTCACTCTCTAACTCGCATCGATAAGTGGTTCCTAGAAAAACTAGCGAACATCATCGCTATCGAGAACAAAGTAGAGGAGTATAACGAGCTTGCATCTCTACCAGATGCGCTACTTCGTGATGCAAAGGTTAAAGGTTTCTCTGACTTCCAGCTAGCACGCCTAATCTTTGGTGCCGATGGTGCCGAGGTAGATGGCTTTATGGCACAAGTACGTGAGCACCGTAAAGGCCGTGGTATCACTCCAGTTGTTAAGCAAATTGACACTCTTGCAGCCGAATACCCTGCAATGACTAACTACCTATATGTAACTTATGGTGGTTCGAGACACGATATCGACTTCGAGAAAGATGGTCAAAGCGTAGTAGTACTAGGTTCGGGTGCATACCGTATTGGTAGCTCGGTAGAGTTTGACTGGTGTGGTGTAAGTGCTATTAACACAGTGCGCAAGCGTGGCTATCGCTCAATTATGATTAACTATAACCCCGAGACAGTATCTACTGACTACGATGTGTGTGATCGTCTATACTTTGACGAGCTTACACTAGAGAGGGTTCTTGATATTGCCGACCTAGAAGATCCTAAGGGTGTTATCGTTTCTACGGGTGGTCAAATTCCTAACAACTTGGCAATGCGCCTAAAGAACCACAATGTTGGTATCTTGGGTACTTCGGCAGACAATATCGACAGAGCCGAGGATCGTCACAAGTTCTCGTCTATGCTTGATAGCCTAGGCATCGACCAACCAAAGTGGAAAGAACTAACTAGCATCGAGGATATTCACGAGTTTGCAGACAACACAGGCTTCCCACTTCTTATCCGTCCATCGTATGTGCTTTCGGGTGCTGCTATGAACGTGGTATCAAACAAAGAGGAGCTAGATCACTTCCTACGCCTTGCGACAAACGTATCTAAGCAACACCCAGTTGTTGTGACAGAGTTTATCGAGAGTGCAAAAGAGATTGAGATTGATGCAGTAGCTAAGAATGGCGAGCTAGTAATGTATGCAATTAGCGAGCACGTCGAGTTTGCTGGTGTACACTCTGGTGACGCAACTATGGTATTCCCTGCACAAAAACTATACATCGAGACTGTTCGTCGTATTAAGCGCATATCTAAGGCAATTGCTACGGAGCTTAACATCAACGGTCCGTTCAATATGCAGTTCCTTGCAAAGGATAACCAAATTAAGGTTATTGAGTGTAACTTGCGTGCATCGAGAAGTTTCCCATTCGTATCAAAAGTACTAAAGTCAAACTTCATCGAGATTGCTACTAACATTATGCTAGGCGAAGAGTTTGAGACTCCTAATAAGAGCATCTTCGATCTTGATTATGTAGGTGTTAAGGCATCGCAGTTCTCGTTCTCTCGTCTACAAAAGGCAGACCCAGTTCTAGGTGTTGAAATGGCATCTACTGGTGAGGTTGGTTGTATTGGCGAAGATTATCACGAGGCAATCCTTAAGTCTATGCTATCGGTTGGTTACCGCATACCGGGCAAGAGCGTCTTTATGTCTACGGGCGATGCTCGCAGCAAAGTTGAGATGCTTGCTCCTGCTCGTGAGCTAGCTAAGCGTGGTTACATCATCTATGCTACACGTGGTAGTGCAGAGTTCCTTGCATCTAACGGTGTTGAGGCAACTGTACTAGGTTGGCCAGATGAGCAGAGCGATCTTCCAAACGCTCTTGACTACATTAAGGAGAAGAAAATTGATTTAGTGGTTAACATTCCTAAGAACCTTTCTCAGGATGAGCTAAACAATGACTACACAATTCGTCGTAGTGCAATTGACTTTAACATTCCACTTATCACAAACGCACGTCTTGCTAACGCATTCATCACAGCATTCTGTCGCCTAGAAAAAGCCGACATTAAGATTAAGAGCTGGGACGAATATTAGTATTTTGCGCTTGCTTAGGAATTTAATGGGCTAGAGTAGCACATTAAATTTATGTAAGTGAAACTATATTCAAAACTAGGTTACCTTGAGTTAAATCAAGGTAACCTAGTTTCGTTTTGTGGTGCAGAGGAGTATAGTGAATAAAAAAATGATTTGCGGTAAGGCAAATCATTTTTTATTGTATTATTAACACCGTGGTTAAGATGCTACTATTTGGCGACCAAATGGTGTAAGAGCCACTGTCATTAGCTTAAAGTGTTGCAAACCAAACGGTATTCCAATTATCGTAATGCATAGCACTAGTCCTATAACCATGTGCGAAAGTGCTATCCATATACCACCAATTAGTATCCAGAGCACGTTCATAAATGTGTTAAGGCAGCCGTTGCCGTTGCACGTTGGCACTGTTGTCGACCCAAATGGTAGAAGTGCAAATAGTCCTATCTTCATTGACTGCAAGCCAAATGGTATGCCAATGATTGTAAGGCACATAAATATACCTGCAACCATATACTCAATAGCAATAATAGCACCGCCAAATATGATCCAGAGTATGTTTCCTAATGTATTCATAAATTTATATGATAAAATTAATTTCTTTAAACAGATAACCTCTGCAATCTTGGCTATCCTTGCACACAATTAGCTCACCCGATGGACGTACATCTTGGATTGTACCCTCGAATGTACCCTCGTCTACCGATGTAAATTGCGAGCGAACACCCATGCGGTATAGGCTTTGTTTATATAGCTCGTCTATTTCGCTGCTGCCACCGCCCTCTAGCCTGCCATATAGGTCGTACATTCGGTCATATAGCGTTGCAAGTAGCACTTTGCGATCGATCTCTTTGCCCACCTCAAGCGTACACGAAGTAGGGTTTGGAGCGTCCGAGGTAAACTCTTTTTGGTTTACATTTAAACCAAGACCAATTACCGAACGAGAGATGTGACCTTCGCTCGAAATATCGTGCTCGATGAGAATTCCACAAATTTTGCGATTTTCTACATATATATCGTTAGGCCATTTAATTTGGGCTTTTATACCATGGTAATCGAGTGCTTGAACAACAGCTAGCGACACAAATTCACAAATGCGGAATTGTTCTGTAACATGCAAAAATGTTGGCTTAACTAGCAGAGATAGAATTAGGTTCTTGCCCTTTTCGCTCTCCCAGCTATTGCCCCTTTGCCCTCTGCCTGCGCTTTGCTCCTCGGCGAATGCTACTGTCCATGGTCTGTCATACTCACGCACAATGTCGTTGGTTGATGTGACCGACTCAAAGTATAGTGTTTTGATCTCGTTCATAGCGTTATATTTTTTAACTGAACATCGAGTTTGTGTGAATTATTCACCAAATATAATGAAAAATATCTGTGGTTCACAATTTTTTACTATATTTGTCGCTTAAATAAAAATGGTCTACTGTCGGTAGACCAACTAATTATAGGTAAAATGTACAAATTTTCAAACACACATTGCATGGAGCTACCTCTACAAGGTGGTAGGTTTGTCATATCTATAATTCACCCATTTCGACGACGACGATAGTAGCAAATATAGCGTTTTATGTAACGCTGACCCCCTAATACTATCAGTTCACCTTTTTGTTAATTTGCATTTTACCGCTTTTTGCGGAGTGTTTATATTTTTTAAGATAAATGACTATCAACGATTTTGATGTATTGGTTGCATCAGAGCAACACGTAGGTTATGCGCAGGAAATCTGCGACGAGATGGCATCCTCGGCTCAGGCACGAGGTACAGGTATCGCAAAGCGTACTGCCGAATATGTTGCCGATAAAATGTGTAGTGGAAAAGCTGTGATAGCCTTCCATAAAGATGGCCGTTGGGCTGGTTTTAGTTATATCGAAACATGGTCGCACGGAGACTATGTTGCCAACTCGGGTCTTATCATAAACCCAATATTTCGTAAATTAGGTTTGGCAAAAGCTATTAAAACCAAAACATTTGTATTATCTTTGAGAATTTACAAGGGTGCAAAGCTGTTTGGTCTTACTACGGGCTTGGCGGTTATGAAGATAAACTCAGAGCTTGGCTATCGTCCGGTTACCTATTCGGAACTAACAACCGACGAGGAGTTTTGGAAAGGCTGTAAGAGCTGCATAAATTACGAAATATTAAAATTAAAGGATCGCAAAAACTGTTTATGTACAGCTATGCTATTTGATCCCGAGATAGATACACCACGTGTCAATATCTTTAGCAAGATTTTTGACTAACTTTTAAGAGAACAAAAACGTTAAAATTTAGAATATGAAGAAGGTTGTTTTAGCTTTTAGTGGAGGTCTTGATACCTCTTATTGTGCAATCTACCTATCAAAAGAGATGGGTCTTGAGGTACACGCTGCAATTGCAAATACGGGTGGCTTCTCTAGCGAGGAGATTGCTCAAATCGAGAAGCGTGCGCTTGCACTAGGCATTAAATCGTTTAAGTGTTTGGATGTAACACAGGAGTATTACAACGACACTATCAAATATATGGTATATGGCAATATGCTAAAGAACGCTACCTACCCACTATCGGTGTCGGCAGAGCGCATCTCACAAGCTAGTGCTATTGCTGAGTATTGTCGTGAAGTTGGTGCAGACTATGTATGCCACGGTTCAACGGGTGCTGGTAACGACCAAGTTCGTTTTGATATGATCTTCAATATTCTTATTCCTAACGTAGAAATTATTGCTCTTATTCGTGAGAAGCGTCTTTCTCGTGAAGAAGAGATTGCATACCTTCGCAAATATAACGTAGATTTTGACTTTAAAAAGGCAGAATACTCAATCAACCAAGGTATTTGGGGTACTTCGGTAGGTGGCAAAGAGACACTTACTTCGCACACAACTCTTCCAGAGAGTGCATACCCAACTCAGCTAGCGGCAGAGGGTAGCGAGGAGCTAACTCTATCGTTCGAAAAAGGAGAGCTAGTAGCGGTGAATGGCGAAAAGCTAGACCCTATCTCTGCAATACAAAAAGTACAGTCAATTGCAGGCAAATATGCAATTGGTCGTGATATGCACGTTGGCGATACTATTATTGGTATCAAAGGCCGTGTAGGATTCGAGGCAGCAGCCCCAATCGTTATCATCAAGGCACACCATATGCTAGAGAAGCACACTCTAACAAAATGGCAGCTATATTGGAAAGACCAAGTTTCGGCATTCTATGGCAACCACCTACACGAGGGACACTACTATGACCCAACAATGCGTGATATGGAGGCAATGCTAGAGAGCAGCCAAAAATATGTGACAGGTGATGTGACTATGAACCTACACCCATACCGCTTTGAGATGGTAGGTGTACAGAGTGCACACGATTTAATGTCTGACGAGTTTGGTAGCTATGGCGAGATGAACAACTCGTGGACTGGCGAAGACGTAAAGGGCTTTGGTAAGATTCTAGGTAACCAAACTATGATCTACCGTCTTGTAAACAAGGAGAACAAGTAATGACTAAGATAAGAGCAGCAGTTATTGGTGGTGCAGGTTATACGGGTGGCGAAATGTGCCGCCTGCTAATCAACCACCCCAACGTCGAGCTAGCATATGTGCAGAGTGGCTCGAACGGTGGTAACTTTTTGTATGATGTACACAGCGACCTACTAGGCGACACCGATATGCGCTTTGTGAGCGAAGTATCGATGGATGTAGATGTGCTATTCTTTTGTATGGGACATGGCAAAGGCAAGGAGTTCCTACAAAAATATGATGTGCCACAGAACATAAAGATTATCGACCTAGGCAACGATTTTCGCCTAAACGATGATGCTAGCTTTGCAGGACGTGACTTTGTATATGGTTTGACCGATGCTAACTACGAGCAAATTAAAACGGCTAGCAACGTTGCTAACCCGGGTTGTTTTGCTACTGCTATTCAGCTTGCACTACTTCCGCTTGCGGTAAAGGGTTTGTTGACAGACGACATTAACGTGTCGGCAGTTACTGGTTCAACGGGCGCAGGTCAGGCTCTAAGCCCAACTAGCCACTTTAGCTGGAGACTTAGCAACCTTTCTACATACAAAATGTTCTCGCACCAACACCTAGGCGAAATTGGCGAAACACTTGTCGATAAGCAGCCAACGTTTGATGCAGCTGTTAACTTTGTGCCATATCGTGGCGATTTTGCACGTGGTATCATGGCAACGGTTTATACAAAGTGTGATCTTTCGCAAGAAGAGGCAGTAGAGCTATACAAAGAGTACTACAAAAACTCTCACTTCACGTTTGTGAGCGACAAAAATATCCACCTAAAGCAAGTGGTTAACAGCAATAAGGCTATCTTGTTTGTCGAGAAGCATGGCGATAATCTAGTCATTAGCTCAATTATCGACAACCTACTAAAGGGCGCAAGTGGCCAAGCTGTCGAGAATATGAATATTATGTTGGGGCTAGACCCAAAAGCAGGTCTAAGACTCAAAACACTAGCATTTTAGTATATAATGAAACTATTTGACGTATATCCTCTATATAATATCACCATCGAAAAGGCAAAAGGCTCTTATGTTTGGGATAGCGAGGGAACAAAATATCTAGATATGTATGGCGGTCACGCTGTAATATCTATTGGTCACACCAACGACCACTATGTTGCAAGACTTACCGATCAGCTTTTAAAGGTTGGTTTCTACTCAAACTCGGTGCAAATTCCTTTGCAAAAAGAGCTTTCGGAGAAACTAGGCAAGCTATCGGGCAAAGAGGATTATCAGCTATTTATGTGTAATAGTGGTGCCGAGGCAAACGAAAATGCGCTAAAGCTAGCCTCTTTCCATAATGGCAAGCGTCGTGTTATCTCGTTTAGTGGTGGTTTTCATGGTCGCACATCGCTAGCGGTTGCGGCTACCGATAACCCTTCGATTGTAGCACCAATCAACCAAACAGATAATGTTACTATTCTTCCTATGAACGATATTGCAGCACTAGAGGCAGCGTTTGAGGCAGGTGATGTATCTTCGGTTATTGTAGAGGGTATTCAAGGTGTGGCAGGTATTGTCGAGGCATCGGTTGAGTTTTTGTGTGCAATTCGTTCGCTGTGCGACAAGCATGGTGCTTTGTATATTGCCGATAGTGTGCAGTGTGGTTGTGGCCGTAGTGGTAGCTACTACTCACACGACTGGGCTGGTGTTAATGCCGATATTTATACAATGGCAAAGGGTACTGGTAACGGTTTCCCAATTGGTATGATCTCTATTGCTGCGCACATTGCTCCCAAATATGGCATGCTAGGTACAACGTTTGGTGGTAACCACCTAGCTTGTGCTGCTGCACTTGCTGTTTGTGAGGAGATTGAGCGTGAATCTATGAT
>CAYJIL010000003.1:49299-54544 GCA_964370235.1 uncultured Rikenellaceae bacterium
GTCGACAACCCAGCCAAGTTAAAGAGCTTTCTCGAGGCATTTGCCTCTTTGCAGGGAGCCAAAATACTTGTGCATGGTGGCGGTAAAATTGCCTCAACTATCTCTAAGGCACTGGGTATCGAGCCCAAAATGTCGGGAGGTCGCCGAATTACTGATAGCGAAACTCTCGATGTGGTAACTATGGTGTATGGTGGCCTTGTAAACAAAAAAATTGTAGCAGCACTTCAAGGGCTGGGCGTTAATAGCTTTGGTCTTACGGGTGCCGATGGTGCAGCTATTATCTCCGATAAACGCTCGCCAATTCCAATGGATTATGGTTTTGCAGGCGATCCCGACCTATCAAAGTTTGGTACTTCGACACTGGCTATGCTACTAGATGGTGGTTATCAGCCAGTTGTTGCCCCCATAACTATGACTAGCGAGGGGCAACTACTTAACACCAATGCCGACACAGTGGCACAAACCATTGCTACGGCACTATCTTCGGTTTACGAAGTTGAATTGATTTATTGTTTCGAAAAACGTGGAGTCTTGCGTGATGTCGAAGACGATAATTCCGTAATTTCTACTATCGACCCTGCTATGTATGAGCAGCTAAAGGCCGATGGTATTATAGCCGATGGTATGCTGCCAAAAATGCAAAATGCCTTTGCAGCTATTGAGGCTGGTGTGCGCTCAGTTGTGATATGTTCGAGCGATTTCATCAACGTAGATGGCTACGGTGGAACAACTTTAACAAAATAAAACAGCCAAAATAGAACAATATTTCTATATTTGTAACTGTTTTAAACTAGTAATAATGAATTAAAATGGTTGCAATGAACAATATAGAGATAATTCAGATCAATATATCAGGCGAAGACAAGAGCGGTATAACTACCTCTTTAACAGATATATTGGCACATTACGATGCCTTTATCCTAGATATTGGACAGGCGAATATACACCAAACCCTATCTATGGGTATTCTTTATAAAACTACCTCTCAAAAGAGTGGTGACATTATGAAGGATCTTCTTTTAAAGGCTTATGAGCTAGATGTGAACATTCGTTTCACACCCATTACCGAAGAGGAATACGACAAGTGGGTCTCTCTTCAAGGTAGCGATCGCTATATAATCACACTTTTAGGACGTAACGTAACAGCAAAGCAAATTGCAGCTGTTACTAACGTCGTATCCCTACAAGGGCTAAACATCGATGGTATTACTCGACTAACGGGACGTATCCCGCTAGATGAGTCGGTGCGTGCTCCAAAATCATGTATCGAAATATCGGTGCGTGGTACTCCAAAAGATCGTGAGCAGATGCAAGCGGCATTCTTGGAACTTACAACTGCCGAAGGTGTTGATATTTCATTCCAAAATGACGATATGTTCCGCCGAGCACGCCGAGTAATATGCTTTGATATGGATTCTACGCTCATCGAAACCGAGGTAATAGACGAGCTAGCAGACCGTGCAGGAGTTGGCGAGCAGGTGAGAGCAATTACCGAGTCGGCTATGCGTGGCGAAATCGACTTTAACGAGAGTTTCGAGCGTCGAATAGCAATGCTCAAGGGGGTAGACGAATCGGTACTAAAGGAAGTTGCCGAGTCTCTACCGTTTACCGAGGGTCTCGACCGCATGGTGGCAGCCCTAAAGCGAGTAGGCTTTAAACTAGCAATTCTTTCGGGTGGTTTCACCTACTTTGGTAACTACATAAAAGACAAATATGGTTTTGACTATATGTATGCCAATGAGCTAGAGATTAAAGATGGCAAACTTACGGGTAACTATGTTGGCGATATTGTTGACGGAAGACGCAAAGCAGAGCTACTAAAGCTAATTGCTCAGGTCGAGAAGGTAGATATTGCACAAACTATTGCCGTTGGCGATGGTGCAAATGACCTACCAATGCTCTCGATTGCTGGTCTAGGTATTGCTTTTCATGCCAAACCAAAGGTAAAGGCAAATGCAAAGCAATCTATCTCGACAATTGGACTTGACGGAATACTTTACTTTATAGGCCTAAAAGACTCCTATATAAACAACGCTTAAACCCAAAGCGTGAATACAGAGATGTAAATCTCTGATGTGTAACCAAACATATTAAGGTGCGACAACTTAAACGTCATATACTAATATTTACTCTAATACTACTATCTCTTTTCTCTGGCAACGTATCCCTTTGGGGGCAGAGTGTCAAACGTAATTTTTCGGGAGTTATAACAGATAGTGTAACAGGCGAGCGGCTACCATACGTAATGGTAGCCATTGCTAGCAGTGGTGTGGGTGCTGTTAGTGACGAAAGCGGAGGTTTTGCGTTTTCGGCATCTGTAAATACGAGCGACCACATCGAGGTTTCGGCAATCGGCTACGAAGATTACTTTCTACAACTAGATAATCAAAGCTACGATTCGCTAGAGATTAAACTCAAACCAACCATTCTGCAAGTGCAGGAGATTATTGTTAAATCGTCTCGTCGCAACTATCGGCGCAAGGGTAACCCTGCCGTTGAGCTTATGCAGCGAGTAATCGATCGCAAAAAAAGCACCGACCCAAGACATAGCGAACACTTCAACTATAACAGATATGAGAAAATAGTGCTCGCCTTCCATAGCTTTAAAGCAAATAGCGAAGATAACTTTATGCGCAAGCGATTTAAGTTTATTGGCGAACATGTCGACACTTGCGATGTAATTAATACACCTATTCTTCCGCTCTCGCTAAAGGAATTATCCGAAGACATATACTATAAGGATGGTGTTCCACACACCTATGTGAATGGAATTCGCCGTTTTGGTATCGACGACAAAATGGGGCTAGAGAGCATTCAATCTGTTCTTGATGCACTGTTTGGGCAGATAGATGTGCGAGATGGCGATATTGAGCTAATTGATAAAAAGTTTGTTAGCCCACTTTCTGCTATGGCGGTAACCTTCTACCGATTCCATATACTAGACACTGTAACTTTTGATGGGCAAAAATATACCAACCTATTCTTCTCGCCTGCTAATAGGCAATCTTTGGGTTTTGTAGGACACCTATATATAAAGGCAGATTCTAGCGAGGCAATCCATCGGCTATCTATGCAGATTCCCGATGATATAGATCTTAACTTTGTTAATGCTATTCGCATTTCGCAGGAGTTTGAGCAGCGAGAGGGTTATACGGTTACCACCAAAGACGACCTTTTGGCAGAGCTCTCGATACTACCTGTTGGGCGAAGTAGCCTATATGGTAGGCGCATCGATACCTATAATAACTTTAGCTTTAGTCCTCCGCCAGATTCAATATCGCTAAAAGGGGCGGCCAATAGGCACGTTAGTAGCAATGCACAAATAATGCCCGATAGTTATTGGTACGACACTAGGCATATTCCGCTTACTGCCAAACAAGACTCGATTGACGAGATGATTACTCGCATGGAACGGGTGCCGTTCTATCGCTTTGTTGAGGGAGCAACCGCTATACTTGTGTCGGGATATATTCCCACCACCGATAATATATTGACAAGTAAATTCAATTTAGGTCTAATAAACTCCTTTGTTAGTAATAACGGAGTAGAGGGGTGGCGAGTAAAATTTGGAGGAACAACCACACCACAGCTTTCGCAACGACTGTTTGCCAAAGGTTATGCAGCGTATGGTTTTGCCGATAAAAAGCCAAAATACTTGGGCGAGGTAGAGTACTCGTTTATCGATAAGCACACAAGCACCAAAGATTTCCCTATACACTCTGTTGCGTTTCACCATAGCTACGATGTTTTTCAGCCGGGCCTAGAGTTTGAGTATGGCAATCGTGACAACCTTTGGCGATCGATCAGTCGCCAAACCGATACGCTGATGAGCTATAAGCGCAATACCGAGTTTAGGTATCATCGAGAACATCGCAGTGGCTTTTCATATAAATTACTTGCTCGCCACTACACCGACACTCCGGGGCGTTTCTTTAAATATAAGTATAGCGATACTGGCAAAGAGGCATCGTCTATCACAATGTTCGAGACCGAGGCATCTATTCGATATGCACCCGACGAGAAGATATACCAAACAGTAGATGGTCGCAGGCGAAGTATTGTCGACGAGGTTCCTATTATATCGCTATCGCATAACATAGCACATAAAGGGGTGTTTGGTTCCGAGTACCAAATCCAAAAAACCGAGTTTACGTTTACCAAGGCACAGTGGTTATCGCTATTTGGCAAGTTAGAATTATCGTTAAAGGCAGGTAAGATATGGGATAAGGCTCCCTATCCGTTCTTGGATATTCCAAATGCCGACCTGTCATACTCGTTGCATAGTGGTTCTTTCTCGCTTATGAACCCAATGGAGTTTGTGAGTGACGAGTATATCTACTTTGACTTAACCTACCAGTTAAATGGACTTATAGTAAGTAGGCTTCCTTTAATTCGCAAGCTAAAGCTACGAGAGATTGTTACCTTTAAAGGTTTATATGGTAAGTTGAGCGACAAAAATAATCCGAACCTATCATCGGGGCTATATAGTTTCCCTAACGGAACAGGGCCTTTGGGCAAAGACCCCTATATGGAGGTGAGCGTTGGTTTCGATAACATATTAACGGTTCTTAAACTCGACTATGTTTGGAGGCTAAGCTATCTCGATAGACCCGACATCGAAAAAGGAGGACTAAGAATTAGTGCAGGAATTAGCTTTTAATATATGATATAGCTATCTTTGCACCCATAATTAGCAAGAGGGCCTTGTCGCTGCCATATGGCAGAGGAAAGTCCGGGCAACAAAGAGCACCGTTCTTTTTAACTGAAAGATCTTCGTGAGGGGATAGTAGTGTGACAGAGAATAACCGCCATGGCTTTTGCTGTGGTAAGGGTGAAAAGGTGGGGTAAGAGCCCACCGGCATAGGCAGCGATGTCTGTGGCCGCATGCCTAACGGGTTGCAAGACCACATATACCGGCGTTTGAGGGTTGCTCGCCCAAGTCGGGGGGTAGGTTGCGATAGAGGTTATGGGCAACCATAACCCAAGATAAATGACAGGGGACTCCTATTTCGGTAGGATGAACAGGACCCGGCTTATACCTCTTGCTATACATTTAGGAGAGTCCTTTTGCAGGGCTCTCCTTTTTATTTAAAAAAGTTTAAAGTTTTTTTCATTACCAATAATCGCTATATTTTGACTGTATAGCCCAAAACAACCATTCTGTAATGAGAGTTTGATATTCAAACATTACATTTGTGTTTCATATCGTAAATTTAGCCACTTTTGGCACATGAAAAAAACTTTC
>CAYJIL010000004.1:0-44250 GCA_964370235.1 uncultured Rikenellaceae bacterium
ATCAATACTAAACTTTTTAATTCTTTTTAATTTTCAAAGAATTAAAAAGAATTTCATAGAATAAATGGAAATATTGGAAAGAATATATATATGTAACACATCAAAACTACGAACGAGATCTTACTTAGCATTCAGTTCTTTTTTCATTGAATAAATTTTTGTGAAATCCCAGCCCAACATTCTGCTCAAAAACCCAAGTTTAGTTATACGCACATCCACAAACCCAATGCGGTTATATAGCTTTTTTGCATTGTGGTTACTATCAACTACATCGAGTATGATATTTGAATAACTATTACCGATTGCCCAATTTTGAACGTAATCAAATAGCTTTGTTCCAACACCCTTGCCTCTTTGTTGAGTATCTACTGCTAAAAACTCTACACATACGCTCCCTTGTGGTGTTTTATGGCGTATGATAGATGTCAAAATAGCAGGAAATAACCCCTTACAAAGGCCTAGTGTCAATAATATATCCCTACTAGTAAACGCTTTAGTAGATGTATATGTTGATGGTACTAACATTCCTTTCAAAACATTATCTTCTTCGATATAAATTATGGGTACTCTACTAAACATCAATCGATAAATCTTTGCACGATCATTTTGACACGAAAGAATACTCCTAAATTTGCTTGCAAAAGCTGCATCAAAAATAGTTGCAGCACTCTCGTGCAGTTCTTGAGGTAATAATTTATACTGTATCATATTGTTAATGTTGTGGTGTAAATATACAAAAATACTGGTGAAGCAACTAAGTTTACAATACAAAATAGGTTGTTCAAGATCTTATATTTGATCTCAAACAACCTACTATATCAAATGGTAGTAAGCCTAATTTAACTTACCCATTTTAGGATTAGATGCTATCTACTGCTCCACAAATGCGAGAGAAAATCTCATCAATTGTACCAATACCATCAATTGCGTGGAATTTACCTTGAGCCTTGTAGTGATCAGCAACTACTGCTGTTTGCTCGTTGTAAACGTTGATACGCTTTTTGATAATATCGATGTCGCTATCATCGGCACGGCCGCTATCTACTGCACGACCCTGAAGACGCTTAACAAGCTCCTCCTCGTGTACCTCTAGCGCTGTCATTAGTGTTACTGGCGCACCAATTGCGTTAAGCATTTCGTCAAAAGCAACAGCCTGAGCAGTTGTGCGAGGGAAACCATCAAAGATAATACCTTTTGCACCTTCGTTTTCTGCCAAGAAGCTCTTAATCATGCCTATTACAATCTCATCGGATAGTAGTTGACCACTCTCAGCAATCTTCTTAGCCTCGATACCTAGAGCCGTTTCTGCCTTAATTTCGGCACGAATAAGATCGCCCGTAGACACGTGTAGTAGACCATAGTGCTCCACTAGCTTTGCAGCCTGTGTACCCTTACCAGCACCCGGACCACCAAATAGAACCAAATTTAACATTTTGTATATATTTTTCGTTAATTAAATTAAATCACTCTTTTTGAGAGCACAAAGGTAACTAAAATTAAAGTTACCACAAAATTGTTACTTTTGCTCTAGCCCCGGTGCCGAAATATCTATCATAGCACCATCGGGTGTAGCTAGCTGAACAGTTCCCCCCACACAAGTGTGGCCAATTACATCAACACTTTCGAGCCTTACAACGTCTTGGTATTTAGAGGCTGGTACAGTGAATAGCAACAGCAAGTCGTCACCACCATTAAGCGCAGCAACCGTAGGGTCAAAGTGCATCTCTTCGCAAAGTGCAAATGTTTGGTTTGAAATAGGGATACGCTCCAAAAATAGAGTTGCTCCCAACGACGATTTACGACACAAACGAATGAGGTCGGCAGCCAAAGAGTCGCTAATTAAAGTCATAGATGTTGGCACAATAGATGCCAATTTCATAGATTCAACAGTGTCGCTATGTAGCAATGGTTTTAACTGACGTTCAAGCAAATACTCATAGCCCTCGAACTTGGGTTTAGATATGTTATTGTCTTTTAACACACGTTTTTCACGCTCAAGCAGCTTTAGTCCACAATATGCAGAACCCAAGTCACCAGTAACGCAAATTAAGTCGTTAACCTGTGCTCCGCTCTGTGTTGCGAGTGCATCTTTGGCAACAAATCCCACTGCCGAAACGCTAATCGTTAGCCCCGTTAGCGATGCCGTTAGCTCGCCACCATGGTACTTAACGCCATACTGCTGTGCAGCCTTTGCAAAGCCTTTATAAAGATCTTCGGTAGCCTCTACCGAAAAGCGACTCGATAGCGCAACACCAACAGAGATAGATTCTGCACGACCATTGCAAGCAGTAATTTTAGACAATGCCTTAACCACAGCCTTATAACCCAAATGCACTAATGGAGCATAGGTAAGGTCAAAATCTACCCCCTCTGCCATTGTCGACATTGCAGTTAGCCTATATCGGTCGCCATCTTCGCTTATGCCACAAAGCTCGCCACTAATGGTTTCGATATTTTCCTCAAAAGATGCCTCTATACGTTTGATAAGTTCATCTTTACCAATCTCTTTTATTTCCATATCTTAAAAACTTTCTATTAACATTGATTAATCCTTGTAGTCGGGATTATTTACATATCGCCTTAGTAGCGTATATGCCTCTTGAATACCTAGCTCGCCTGCACGAGACATATCCATACTACCCTTTTTGGTATCTTTTAGGTATAGCTGAATAAGCCCTCGATTATATAGCGCATCGGCAAAGTTAGGATATAGCTCTAGTGCCTTGGTGTAGTCCTGAATAGCCTCTGGCATAGCACCCATCATGCAGTAGATATTTGCTCTATTATAGTAGAAGTAGGCAACATCGCCCCTTAGCTCAATGGCCTTGTTTATATCGCTCAAAGGCTCGTTGTAGTTGTACTTGCGCCCTTGGTTCTTGAGCTCGTTTACAGGGTCATTCTCTATTACTAGCCTACGCTTACCATCTATCGAGGCAATGAAATCAATCATTTCGCACGATACTGCCGCACGGTTCATATATAGGAACGGATTATTTGGTGCAGAACTTATAGCCGCACCCAAATGGTTCATAGCCAATGTATATTGCTTCATTTGGTGTGCCAAAACACCCAAGTCAAAATCGCTTATTCGCTCACCCATGCGCTTGCTACCCTCTAACTGCTCATATAGTGTTACTAGTGGGTCAACTGTTTGGCGAGCCAATTTTTGCCTATTCGATATAGCGCGAGGATCGCGAGTAAACTCTAGCCCAGTAATATCACTCCTAGGTATTAGATTAGATAGTGGCTCGATGCGATAACTATCGTCGGGTCTTATGTCGGCACTATAACCATTAATTGTTAAAGCCTTAGACTCAACCGTTTGCTCGGGCACCGCCACTCGATACATTGCCATTAGCTTAATGTCAATATCTTTTGCCTTAACATTCTCAAACTCTTTTATAGAGTTACTGTCAAACGAAAGCAACTTATTTAACACCTTGCTGGTGTCGGCATAGTGCGAAAATGCACTATCGGTCATGTTCGATCTATATTCGGCAATCTTTTGGTCGGCTATCTCCTTGTCTCTTTTCGAGGAGTGCATATCGCCCAACAGATAACGAACATGTGAACGATTTAGATATGCATTTGCAAAATCGGGATATAGCTCAATAGCCTTTGTTAGGTCGGTATCGGCTTGCTCTAGCTCGCCTATTTCGATATTAATTCCTGCACGATTATAGTAACCTAGCACGTTATAGGGGCTATACCACGTAACTTTGGTGTAGTCGTCCTTTGCTTGGTGATAGCTACCTATTTGGCTATATAGAATAGCACGGTTAAAGTATGCTAACGAAGATGTAGAGTCTAGCTCAATTACCTTTGATAGGTCGGTGATTGCGTCAACTGGGCGATGTGATGCCGAAGATGCAAGTGCACGATTAAAGTAGCCTTGAATATTTGTTGAATCTATTTCGATAGCTTTGTTAAGGTCGTTAAATGCCTCGTCATAGTCTTTGCGCATAAGGTGAATATTACCTCGGCGCAAATAACCATCGGCACTAAACATATTGACCTTAACCGCTTTGTCAAAGTCTTGATAGGCACGAGTAGTGTCTTTTAGCATTAGGTAGCACGTACCTCTGTTTATATAACCATCAATTACATCTGGTCGCTTTCTAATGTAGTAGTCAAAATCGCTAATAGCATTCTCGAATCTTTGACTAAACAGATATGTCATACCTCGGCTATAATATGTAGTAGGTAGATCGGGGCGTATATCGATTGCGGTGTCAAAATCGGTTAATGCACCATCATAATCGCCCATAAAGGCTCTTGATATTGCTCGATATTGGTAGGCAGTAGTGTAGACGCTGTTTTGAGCTATGGCAGCCGTAAAATCGCTCTCGGCACCCACTAGGTCGTTAAGATTATACTTTGCCACACCACGCAAGAAATATCCCTCGTAAGCTGTTGTATCTTGCCTTAGCAGTACCGTCAATACATCAATAGCATCACGGTAACGGTCAGACCTTAGCAGTTCTTGACCAATGTAATAGAAATATCGCTTGTTAAGCTGCCCAATCGATGATGTTGCAGTAATGGTAACAAGCAATAAGATTAAAAGAATCTTTCTCAATGTAACGATTTTTAGAGGTGAGTCTTTAGACAACGTGGCCGATCACAAAAAAATTATTTATTGAATAGAATTTCGAACCATCGCTCTGCTTGACCCACAAGCATATTATAACCCGAACGCACCATTGCACCACGCACTCGCCCACGCTCTAGAAACAGAGTTTGAGCAGGGTTGTACACCATATCGAATAGTATGTGGTCGGACTCTATTGCATCATAAGGAATATCGGGAGCGGTGTCTACCTTGGGCGACATACCCAGCGGAGTAGAGTTAATAATTAGCTTGTGTGTACTCATAATCTCTGCCGACAAATCGGCATACGTTATAACACCCTCGCCCGCAGTGCGAGATACTACTTTATATGGTATTTCTAACTCATTAAGCAGATATTCGGCCGCTTTGCTTGCGCCACCACTACCAAGAACAAGCGCCGATAGAGGCTCTTGTCTACTGGCAATCATTTGACGAATAGATATTCCAAGCCCATAAATATCGCTATTATAACCTGTTAGCTTATAGCCATTTATGCACTTACCCACAAAGCCATCAATGGGCTCTACTTTGACACAGTTAACCGCTCCTACTGCCTGAGCAGTAGGGTCGATGTGGTCGAGAAAAGGCATAACTTGCTGCTTATAAGGTATAGTAACATTAAAGCCTAGCAACTGGCCATTTATTATCGATGGTAGCTCGTGAATGTTCTCGATGGGATAGTTTTGGTAACTATATCCCTCCATTCCAAGCCTTTCGAACTTTTGTGTAAAGTACCCTTTCGAAAAAGAGTGACCTAGCGGAAAGCCTATAATTCCAAGTACTGCCATCTTAAACTACATATTTGATTAGGACAAAACCACCAATCAAAAGCACCGTAAATGCAATTGCTAGTAGATTGAAGTACTTGTCGATAAAGCCTTTGATTGACGGGCCAAACTTCCAAATCATCCAAGCCACCAAGAAGAAACGTGCACTACGGCTAACTAGTGATGCAATGGTGAATATAAGTAGGTTAATGTCGAATACACCTGCTGTAATTGTAATTACTTTGAATGGTATTGGCGTAAAACCTGCCGTAAATACTACCCAGAAACCATATTCGCCATATGATTTACTAATAGCGTCATATACTTCGGGTGTAAAGCCCGGTATAACATCAAAGAACCACTGAGCCATAGCAGTAAATTCGCTGCCATTAAGCCACAGTGTTGAACCTATCGCATAACCTGCAAGTGCACCCAATACCGAACCAGCAGTTGCAATAGCAGCATACTTGAACGAGCCCTTTGGCAAACCAAGCGCAAGTGCAATTAGTAGCACATCTGGTGGAATAGGGAAAAAGCTACTCTCTGCAAAAGCAAGCAAAAATAGCGCAAGTGAACTCCATTTAGATTCGGCCCAGCTAAGAACCCAATCATACATTTTTCGAACTATATTCATAGTATCATAAATTATAAAAGAGGTTGCCTCAAAAAAATGCGACAACCTCGTAAGTTTCTAAATTATAAGCTCTAATATTCGTCTTCGTTAAAGAAGAAATCATCTTTACTTGGGTAGTCAGGCCAAATATCCTCTATGCTTTCATAGATTTCACCTTCGTCCTCGATCTCCTGCAAGTTTTCAATAACCTCTAGCGGTGCACCCGAGCGCACAGCATAGTCAATAAGCTCATCTTTTGTTGCTGGCCATGGAGCGTCCTCCATTTTTGATGCCAATTCCAACGTCCAATACATAGTATAAGTTTTACTAGATATATAATATGGGCACTAATGTGCTCCCCCTAATTTATCACCTCTATTGAGTGCCTTTAGTTTCGTTTGAAACCTAAAGATTGACAAAGTTAGAAAAAAATAGTAATATTCAAAATATTACATTCACTTTTGTATTATTAATTATTCTTGGTAGAGGCGTTGAAAATTACTACCTTTGCCGAGTCTAGCCCAAAATGGGCAGCAATAATTTCGACAACGACAATTTTGGAATAATGTTTCAGCCGACTATAACAAACGAAGAAATTGCACAAATGCCCCCTCTTGCATTTGGAGGCACCATTGTGCTCATCGAAGATGAGGCTGGTCAACAAGAGGCCGCAAAGATACTCTCGAAATGCACAACAATAGGTTTTGATACCGAATCTCGTGCAGTATTTAAAAAAGGGCAAAAGAACCAAATTGCTCTTTTGCAACTATCTACCGAAAGGGTTGCCTTTCTAATAAGACTAAACAAAACACCACTTAGCAGGGGTATTGTAAAGATACTTCAGTCTCGCAGAGTACGCAAAGTGGGTGTTGCTGTTAGGGACGATATAAAAGATTTGCAGGCTCTCACGCCATTTCATAGCAACTCTTTTATCGATCTACAAAAAATTGTTGGGGATTATGGCATACACGACATTAGCCTCAAAAAAATATCTGCTATTGTAATGGGAGGTAGAGTATCTAAGGCACAAAGGCTAAGTAACTGGTCTGCACAAATATTAACTCCGGTGCAAATGGAGTATGCGGCAACCGATGCGTGGGTTTCGCTAGAGATCTACAACAAACTAATAAAAGCGAATAAAATAGACGACAATGACAAAGATATTCCTAAAAAAGGGTAAACAAGAGTCCCTTTCTCGCCGCCATCCTTGGATATTTTCGGGTGCAATTGCCTCGGCAGATAGCCCCGTTGAGGAAGGTGATGTAATTGAGCTTTACTCACACGAAAAAGAGTTTATGGCAACTGGCCACGCCGCACTAGGTTCTATTGCTGTGCGTGTGCTATCTTTTGATAAAGAGGCAATTGACATCGAGTTTTACAAAAAACGCATATCGGTAGCATGGAACTTGCGCCAAGGGCTTGCAATCCCATCGGAGCAAACAAATGGCTATCGTCTTGTGCATGGCGAGGGCGATTTCTTGCCGGGTTTAGTTGTCGATATATATGGCTCGACAGCCGTTATGCAAGCACATAGCATTGGTATGCACCTACAACGCCAAATTATTGCCGAGGCAATTATCGAAGTGGCAGGTGGTGCTATTAGTGCCGTGTACGACAAGTCAGAGGGCACTATTCCATCGGTATCTGAGTATGAGGTTAAAGATGGGTATATTATTGGCTCGGGCGAAGGTCACGACATAATCGTCGAGAATGGTAATAAGTTCAAAGTTGACTGGGTTAACGGTCAAAAGAGTGGTTTCTTCCTAGACCAAAGAGACAATCGTGCTCTTGTGGGTCACTACTCAAAGGGTCGTAGAGTGCTTAATACGTTTTGTTACACGGGCGGTTTCTCTGTTTATGCTCTAGCTGGTGGTGCTAGCTATGTAGAGTCGGTCGATAGCTCGAAACGTGCAGTAGAATTAGCTTGTGAGAATGTAGAGATTAACTTTGGGGCTAGCAAAAACCACAAAGGAGTATGTGTTGATGCCTTTGATTATCTAAAGAAAATTCCATCGCAATTCGATCTTATAATTCTTGACCCGCCAGCGTTTGCCAAGCACCACAAGTCGCTAGGCAATGCCCTACAAGGCTACAAGCGCATAAATGCAGCGGCTATTGCAGCCATTGCACCGGGCGGAATACTATTTACTTATAGCTGTTCACAAGCGGTAAGTAAAGATCAGTTCAGAACATCGGTATTTACGGCTGCAGCTATTGCAGGGCGCAAAGTTAGAGTCATTCACCAAATGACTCAATGTGCCGACCACCCAGTTTCGATATTCCACCCCGAAGGCGAATATCTAAAGGGCTTGGTTCTATATGTAGAATAGGCTATAAAAGCAGATATAACAAAATATGGGTTGTCAAGAATATTCTCGACAACCCATATTTTGTTTTACTTAGTGTATGTTTCACCGTGGTTTAACTCGGCAACACAAATGCCATTTTTAAATACCATGAAACCTGTTTGATCCATCTCTACATCGTAACTATCGCCACGGTAGTTAAAGCCCGTTAGCTTGGCATGTCCCAATTCGCTATGATAAACAGGAGTTATAGTAAGCGAGCCATCAATCTGTGGCGAGATACCAAACGTACCGTATATTACAGCCTCGACACCCGAGCCAGCCGATATTTGTAACGGCATAGACGACATCTCTTGTATAGGCTTATCGGTAGATGCATTTTGGGTATAGTATGGGAAATATTTGGTATACTTTGCTACACGTTTGATAATATCCCACGCAAGTGCATTATTACCACTCTTGTATAGGTTGCGAGCAATACGAGTAGGCATACCAGCATACTGGCCACCACCACCCCAGTCGCCATCTACTCTATCCCAGTGAATTGAGTCGTTGCGGGCAACAGAGTAAAAACCATACTCACCAAGGAAACGACCTTCGGTAATGTGCGATACCATCTTCTTGCGCTTATCATCGGCAAGATTATCGCTACCAATTACATCGTATAGGTGATATGTCCATATCGACTCCTTAGAACCATCTTTATATAGGTTATCGTACCAACCCTTTTCTTCGTTCCACAGCTTAGTGTTTATACTTGTCTCTAGCTGATCGGCATACTGAGTATATAACTTAGCATCCTTGTCGCCAAGCATTGTTGCCCACTCGGCCATCTTACGATAAAGTTCTAGGGTTAATAGGTTGACGATAGGCACTACGTGATTATAACCATCGGTACGAATCTCGATGATTTTTTCGGTAGAGTAACCAACATCAATAAGCCCATCTTCTTTGCGACCATATTTGTCGTGTAGCTCGACTACCCAACGTTTCATCCACTCATAAATGGTAGCATCGCCTGCTTGGTGATTAAAGATAGAAGTATCGCCAGTTTGCTTGAGGTATGCTTCAATCATAACTTGCTGTGCAAATGGCTCTTGAATATATAAATTATCCCACGACGAGCCCATCCAGCCAATATATGTTCGCTTCATCTGTCCATCTTCGAAGTTAAGCTGAAGTGTTCGCTTTAGGGATGGGGCATCTAGCATTGCAATCACATCGGCAGCAAACGAGTTATCCCAACTAATTGTATATAGCCATGTTCCTACGCTCCAAAAAGGGCTGATAATGAAATCATCACGCTCATATCTACACATTAGGACACTTAATAGAGAACGGCGATAAAAATCATCGAACATCTCAAAATCGGTCTCTACTTGCGGAACATTAGATGCTGCCCAAGCAAGGTTATCTGCTGTACGCTTTTGCGCTTTCTCAAACTCTTGTTCTAGGCTAATCATGCGCTGTGGCTGTGGCTTAGAACTTGGGTTGAATGTTACTGCAAAGTAGTATGTGCCACTTGCTCCCGGTTCTAGGCTAATTTCTAGCCCTTTGTCGCTCTTTGTTGTAATTGTAGAAGATACATCTATTGATAGTTGATCGCTAGCCAATTTAAATGGCGTGTTATGGGTCACTTGTGGGTCGCCATCTTGCAAATAGCTAGTAAGTTCTTTTGCTTGCTGAGTTGGAATAAGCGTCATTTTAAGCGGTTTGCTATCACGATTACGAAGTTCCATCTTCAAAAGCACCTCGTCCCTGCCATCTGCAACACACATGTCTGTTTTAATTGCAAAGCTAATCCACTTACCATCTAGTTCTTTGTGAAAAGTACCCGTGCGAGTATAAAGGTTGGGTTGCCATTTCTCGTCTTGTGTTACCATTACAAATGGTGCACCGTGTCTAAAGTTGCAACCTAGCGGATCGAAACCAATACCTTTTGTTTGGTAATCTGGCCAAACACTACCAATATCGTCACGAATGGTTATACCTGTTGTATGGTCATAAAAGTTAATAAAGAACTCGTAGTTACCTAGTGCAGTTACACCAAAGTTAACATTGGTAAACGATGTAGTACCAAATTCACGAGGAGAAACATAGCCCCTGCCATTGAATAGCATAAGCTGCTTGTCGTGAAAAAACATCTTTTCTCGTGGAAACGAAAGCATCTCTGGTGTTAAGTTCTGAGCTACCATAGATATAGATCCCAAAATCATTACGATTACAAAGGACAGTAATCCTCTTTTCATAAGCTATAAATTGTTATATTAATATTACTTTTTCAAGTTACAAATATATGGTTATTTACACCGCATATAATTATAATATTTAGCATATTACATATACTATATTACTATTATTTAAAAAAACCTGAATATTTGGTTTCGATCCACAAAACAAATAAAATAGACAGGAAAGGTGGTTACCCTTTTTTTTGTATCTTTGCACCCATAGCAATAAAAAGTAAGAGAATGAGAATAGTAAGTGGAAAATGTAAGGGGCGCTATATCACCCCACCCAAAGGCCTTGATGCACGTCCAACAACAGATTTTGCAAAAGAAAATCTATTTAATGTACTCTCGAACTGGTACGATATCGAAGATCTATCGGTGCTCGATCTCTTCTCGGGTAGTGGCAGTATAAGCTACGAGTTTGCATCACGTGGTGCACAGCGTGTGGTTAGTGTCGAGAAAAAACCTCTACATCAATCGTTCATCTCAAAAACTGCTAAGTCGCTTTCGCTAGATGCAATATCGGCAATTAAAGGCGATGCCATACTGTTTACGCAACGCACGCTCGAAACATTTGACATTATATTTGCAGATCCACCATACGATATGGTAGATGCCGAGCAAATCATTAACACCGTATTTGAGAGGTCGCTACTAAAAGAGAGCGGCATACTTATATTTGAGCACTCAAAGGGTCGCTCATTCTCAGACCACCCAAATTTTCAGGAGTGTAGAAGTTATGGTAGTGTCAATTTCTCGATATTTGGTTAAAGCACAAACTTATGGCAAGAGTTAGCGTAGAGAGAATGTTAGCCCAAGGGATGGGTATATCACGTGGAGGGTCGGCTGCTATCATGCAGCGAGTCGCCATTTGTGGTATAGCTATATCGGTTGCCGTAATGATAGTTGCTTCGGTAGTGGTGTCGGGCTTTAAGAAGGAGATAGCCTCTAAGGTAGAAACTTTTGTAGCTCACTACGAGATTCTATCTAACCAAAATTATTCGGGATACGAAGAAATTGCTATCTCAAGCAACGCACCATTTGTAGAAAAGCTAAAAGAAAGCAAACTAGTAGAGAGCATATCACCATATGCAATAAAGGCTGGAGTTGCTAGCAATGGCGATGCAATCGAAGGCATTATACTAAAAGGTGTTGATTCGCTATATAACCTACAAACATTTAAGAACTTTTTAGTTGATGGCAAGCTCCCCATACTTAATGGCAATAGAGCCAAAGAGATTTTAATATCAAAATCGCTGGCTCGTGCGCTCGAAGCAAAGGTGGGCGATAAGCTAAAAATGCTATTTATTGCAGAACCAATAAGGCGAGATGCGTTTACCGTTAGCGGAATTTATGATACGCAGCTAGAGGAGTTCGACAAAATGACTGCCATTGTAGATATACGCAATATTCAAAGGCTAAACGGATGGTCGGCAGATATGGTGACGGGATTGGAGCTAATAGCACCTATGGGATTTGATAGTAGCCCACAGGAGCAGAGTGCCATCGAAGATATAGTTTACAAAAACGAATCATACCAAAACCCAGTTGTGGTAGAGAGTATGAGAGACAAATATTCGGCCATTTTCGAGTGGCTAGATTTGCAGGATATAAACATTGTTATCATTAGCACTATAATGTTAGTTGTAGCTATATTTAACATGATAGCAATGATGTTAATATTGCTAATCGAGCGCACTTCGACAATTGGTATCCTCAAGTCGGTAGGCATGAGCAATGGTGCATTACAAAGATTATTTATGCTACGTGCAATACCAATAGCAAGCAAAGGAATACTGTGGGCAAACGTAATTGCAATATCGTTGGCACTTATTCAAAAACATTTTGAGATACTAAAACTAAACGGTGATGGTTATTTTTTGACTGTCGTTCCAATAGACATTAACTGGGTAACGATTGTTGCTATTAATATAATTTCGATTGTTGTGATAGTGATTTCGCAAGTAATACCAACGCTTGTTATCTCACACATATCGCCACACAAAGCTGTAAAATATGAATAAAGAGAGAGCAAAGATAGAGGGTATGTTCGACTCTATTGCCCCCAAGTACGACCTATTAAACCACCTTTTGTCGGCAGGAGTAGACAAGAGCTGGAGGCGTAAACTAGTGGGCTTGCTAGGGCGTTCAAACCCCAAGAAGGTGCTTGATGTAGCAACGGGAACGGGCGATCTTGCCCTGCTTATTGCACGCAAAGTAGAGTCTGCAACAGTTGTTGGAGTCGATATTTCGGAAGGTATGCTCTCGGTAGCACGCAAGAAAACGGCAGAACGAGGCATGCAATCACGAGTTAGCTTTGCACAAGAAGATGCACTAGGCTTGAGTTTTGACACAGGTAGTTTTGACAGTGTAACGGTGGCGTTTGGTGTGCGCAACTTCGAGAACCTAGAGAAAGGCATGACCGAACTATGCCGTGTAATAAAAGATGGTGGCGAGCTATATGTGCTAGAGCTATCTATGCCTACAAACAAATTACTGGGTTGGTTTTATAGACTATACTTCTCTAATATCTTGCCAATGATTGGTCGTATTACCTCAAAAAACAAAACCGCATATCAATATTTGTACGACTCGGTAGAGGGCTTTACAAAGCCAGCCGAGTTTGTGGAGCTACTAAAAAAATGTGGATTCAAAGAGGCAAAAGCAAATTCTCTCACATTTGGTATATCTACACTTTATATTGCAAAAAAATAGATTAACACTACAATAAAAAAAGAGCGTGAATAACAAGCAACCCTATGCTTGATGTTCACGCTCTTTTGTGTTAGTACTCGATACCACGCTTGTTAAAGAGCGTGTATCCTATATTGAGGATAAAGTAATCGTTGCGAATAAAATCGTCATCTATGTGCGAATAGTTAAACGATATTGGGCCAAATGGCAGCCTATAAACCAAGGTTGACGAGATCACCATTCTCAGCATATTCGAATCACTTGATATATTATCTATGCTTGGCAAATATCCATAAACTTCGTTCTTGAGGAATATTTCGTCCGAAAATTCGATGATGGGTTTAATACCTGCTGCTATGTATGAGTTCGATCTAAAATATGGCGTGTACAGAGTTTTCATTAGTGGTGTTGGGCTAAAGGCAGGCAACATTAGTTTTGTTACGTTGTCGTTAGACATAGGGTTTATATTTGTATAAACAGCCTCGCCACTATACCCTAGTGTTAGATATTTACTAAGCGATAAATATCTATCTAGTTTGGCTTTTACCCCCACCCACACTTGGTGGTCGAGCACCTCTTTATGTTTTTCGTATGGATTTTCGCTCAACCCCGATTTGAAAGTCTCTTTTGTATAAGCACCAAATACCGATAACGAAGCGGCTGTTCCCCTAGTGGGATAAATATTGTAGTTGTGTGTTGAGCTCGAAACCGAAATATTAGGTGTTGCAAAAAATATGTTAGAGATATCGGGAGCAACATACTTTGAGATGCTATATGTTTCGTTAAAGTAGCTATACTTATCAAAGCCCGTTGCTAACCTTAGCTCTGCTCTACCGTTACTTCCGAGCCCCATTCCAAACAGTGCACTTCCGTAAAATCCACTATATCGCATGTGGTCAATAGTGGTGTGTTCATATGAAAATCGTTGGCTATTACCTCGTGCATAGTCATAGTAATTATAGCCTAATGCATACTCAACATAGGTGGGGCGATTTTTATAGTGATTGGTACGCACACCCAGCTTTACTCCATTGTGATATGTTCCAAAGTAGCCATCAACCGAGAATATTCGTTGCAAATGCTCCTCGGCTCGGTAACGTAGCCCGACATATCCTTGGTTGATTGCAGTTGAGCTTACGTCTACGCCCAACAAAAGTTTTAAGCCCGGCTTAACTGTCATATCTAGGTCGAGCGAGTATGCACCTGTGCTGTCATTATAAATAGCGATAGGATATTCGCTAACTACAACATCTTCGTTTATCATGTTATAATACTCTCGTTTGAGAGTTGTAAAATCGATTTTGGAGTCGATACCTACGGCATTGAATTGGCTAGTCATGTAGTCGAGTTGGTTGTCTGAGATACCATCTATCTCTATTGAATCAAACACTAGCGTTGGTAACGATTTTCGATATTCGAGCCTACGCAAAGCAAGCTCGGCACGACTTACTCGGCGAGGGCATTTTTCTTTTATCTCTTCGATATACTCCATGGCATCTTTATAGCCTAGGTCGATTACATACTGCACTTTTTTGTAGTCGAGCATGCTCACATCTACATTTCGGCTAATCATCACTCCTCTACCATCGGGTAAATTATAATCGGTTTGCGCCATTACCAGCATCTCTAGCTGCCCCACTATTGTGTTTGGGTCGCTAGTGCCACTGGTACATTTTCCACCAATGTATAGGTCGGGTTTAAAATCTCGCTCTAGTGGTTGCCACGGAAAGTTATTCATTAGGCCACCATCATACATCATCATACTATCTATAAGCACTGGCTTAAATACAATGGGAATAGACATAGAAGAGCGAATAGCAATACCCACATTACCTTTGTCCCACACAAATTGTCGGTTCTTGTTTATGTCGACAGACACACACCTGAACGGAATAAAAAGCGAATCGAAATCTACCGATGGCAGGTTTTGAAGCGGAGCTGTATAGCTCATAAGTGCCATGTCGAGCTGAGCCGAAGATATGATAGAGCCGGGGCGATTGGGTGTACTTATTTTATATCTTGTGCTTTTGAGCGAACCATCATCTTGGCGAACATACTCCTTGGTAACATTAACATCGAAATTAAACATAGAAGGAACAGGTGTTCCCATTTTATAGTAATATAGATATTTATCGGGCATTACTCCACTCACCCAGTTGGGCACTTCGGGGTTGAGGAATATTTGTTCCATTTCCCACGGCGAATAACCAGCCGAATAGAATCCTGCAACAATAGATCCCATAGATGTACCCGAAATATAATCGACAGGAATTTCGTTCTCTTCGAGAGCCTTTAATATGCCAATATGGTAGAGACCCTTGGCGCCTCCACCACTAAGAACCACACCCACCTTTTGTCCATAAAGATTAAAGGCAAGGAGCGTAGTGACAAGAATTAGTAATTTTTTAATCATATAACTTAATTAATATTATACACATGGGTGATATATAGCAGGTAGTAATTGTCTATCTCAAAAAAAAGAGCTAGCTTTGCTACCAATTAAAACCTACCTATAAAGGTAATATAAATACGAGTCCATAACAACACAACACTAATTAAATTATGAGAAAAGTAGCACTTCTGTTTATTGCCGTTTTATCTTTTGTTCACTCGTTTGGTCAAGCAAACCAAACCACAGAGTCGGACATAACTTATGAGGTTGAAGTCACCACAAATATAGGTAAAATTAATTTTATACTATACAACGACACTCCACTACATAGGGACAATTTACTTAAGCTAATCGATTTTGATTACTATAACGATATGCTTTTTCATAGGGTGATTAAGGGGCACGTTATTCAGACTGGTGATCCAGAGTCAAAAGAGCAACTAAAATTTAAGCGTTATGGCGAGGATGGATATAAGTACAAAGTTGATGCCGAAATTAAACCACACCTATATCACTTTAGGGGTGCAGTAGGTATGGCTAGAGAGGGTGACGAGGTTAACCCAGACAGACAATCATCGGGGTCACACTTTTACATCGTACAGGGCAAAAACGACCTAACCGAAGATAAAATTCCAGCTAACCTACCCGACAGTGTTAGACAAAGGTATCTTGCCGAAGGCGGCAGACCACACCTAGACGGAGCATACACAATCTTTGGCGAAGTGGTAATGGGAATGGACATTGTCGATAAAATATGCGAGATGACAACAGACAGCAACGACCGTCCAATTTACGATGTAATCATCGAAAACGTAAGAGTATTTAAAAAGAGAAAATAGATATATAAAGATGAAGATTAAAATTGATGAGCTACTAAAAAGGGTTGAAGGATTTTCGCCCAAGAGCTTTAACGAAATTGAGGATTTTAGAATCAAGGTACTTGGTAAAAAGGGTGAGCTAACCGAGCTATTCGAGGAGTTTAAAACTCTAGCACCAGAACTAAAGCGCGAGGTTGGTCAAAGCATCAACATGCTAAAGGTTGCTACACTTGATAAGATAAACACCCTAAAGGAGACTCTCGAAAACATGGAGAGCGAAAGCACTGCCGGCATGATAGATTTTACTATGCCTGCATCTGACGAGAACATGGGTTCACGCCACCCTATCTCGCTTGTTAAAGCAGAGATTGCAGAGATATTCTCTCGCCTAGGTTTTACCACATCGGAGGGGCCCGAGATTGAGGACGACTGGCACGTTTTCTCGGCACTGAACTTTCCTGCTGAGCACCCAGCTCGTGATATGCAGGATACGTTCTTTATTGAGAAAAACCCAGATATTCTACTTCGCACACACACTAGTTCTATTCAGGTGCGTGTAATGCAAAACCAAAAGCCACCTATTCGTGTTATCTGCCCGGGACGTGTGTTCCGTAACGAGGCAATCTCATATCGTGCACACTGTATCTTCCACCAAGTAGAGGGTTTGTTTGTTGCCGAGAACGTATCGTTTGCCGACCTTAAGCAAACTATACTTTACTTTGCAAAGGAGATGTTTGGATCTAAAAGCCAAATTCGCCTACGCCCATCATACTTCCCATTTACCGAGCCTTCGGCAGAGGTAGACGTGTCGTGTAACCTATGTGGCGGCAAGGGCTGTAATGTATGTAAATATAGCGGCTGGCTAGAGATTATGGGTTGTGGTATGGTAGACCCAAATGTTTTGCGTGAGTGTGGTATCGACCCACAAAAATATAGTGGTTTTGCATTCGGTATGGGTGTAGAGCGCATTACGATGCTCAAGTATGGTGTTAGAGATCTAAGACTATATTTTGAGAATGATATACGATTCCTTTCACAATTCGAAGCTGTAATTTAGTACCAATATGAAGTTAAGGCTATCTCTATTTTTGCTGTGTGCTCTACTGTTTTGTAGCAGTAGTTTTGGGCAAACTATATCCTCATTGCAGGACGATATTGCCAAAGCCGAAAGAGAGATAGCCCGAACTAACAGCTTGCTAAAAGAGGTAAAAAATAAACGTAGCGGCACAACCGACGAGCTGTACATGGTGCAGTCGACCATTCGCAATCGCAAGAAGATTATTACTTCGATGGATAGGCAAATGGCGATTATCAAAAAAGATATATCGGGTGGTAACACCAAGATTAGCTCGCTGGAGTCCGACCTCAAAAAACTAAAAGAGGAGTATAGCAAAACACTTATAGCATCATACAAAAACTATAAGCTAAGCAACTATGCACTCTTTATATTTTCGGCTAGAGATTTCAATGATCTAGCACTAAGATTATACTATCTACAACTACACTCTCGTGACCGACAAGACAAGGCTAAAAGCATAGAGGATTCGTCAAAAGAGATAGAGCAAAAGATAGATGATCTTACCACAAAAAAGAGCGACCTAGACAAGGTACTAGCACAAAAAAATGGCGAGGTTAAGAAGCTAGCCAAAGAGGAGAACGATCACAAAAAGATACTCTCGTCGCTAAAAAACCAAGAAGGCGACCTATCTGGTAAAATCAAAAAACAACAAAGACTTATCAAGAGTCTAGAGTCAAAGATTCAAGAGATAATAGCCGAAGAAGCTCGCAAAATGAAAAAGGAGAACAGCGCCTCAAAAGAGGTGGCTGCACTAAGTATTAAACTAACGGGCGATTTTACATCTAACAAAGGTAAGCTACCAATGCCACTTGTGGGCGGAGTGGTAGTTGAACCTTTTGGCACACACCCCCACCCCACTCAACCAAATCTATCGGTTAACAACAAGGGGGTAAATATTGCTAGCGAACCCGGTTCTCGTGTTATAGCAATATTCAAAGGCAAGGTCACAAAAATTCTCTTCTTCAAAGGGCTTGGCAACTGTGTTATGGTTCGCCATGGTAGCTATATTAGCGTCTACTCAAACCTAGATAAAGTAGATGTTAAAGTTGGGCAGAGTGTCGACACTGGTCAAAAACTAGGCAGCGTAGCTGGAGCATCGGGAGACATGGGCGGTGTTCTACATTTCGAACTTTGGAAGGAGACCACAGTGGTTAATCCCCAGAGTTGGATCACTAGCAGATAGGGGCTAAACATAGGTGTATTCTCACCACAAAAATCATAGTAATGGCAATAGAATTTTATAATAAAAGTGGAGACTTTCGCTTTGTTGGTAAAATCAAACATCGCAAGTGGATTAAAGAAACCGCTAAGTGCGAAGGTCAAAAGGTAGGCGAAATATCTATTATCTTTTGTAGCGACGACGAGCTACTAGAGATAAACCGAGAGCACCTAGACCACGATTACTACACCGATATAATCACGTTTGATTATTGCGAAGATGGTGTAATTTCGGGCGATTTATTCATAAGCAGAGATACTGTAAAATCCAACGGCGAGGAGTATGGCGCTAGCTTTACAGATGAGCTTAGCAGGGTGATTATTCACGGTGTATTACACCTGCTGGGGTACAAGGATAAGAGCGAGAGCGAGGCGACTCAAATGCGCTCAAAAGAAGATTTTTATCTCAAGTTGCTTGAGACAATTTAGACAAAACAATTTACTGAGATGTTAACAAAGTATGATGTTATAGTAGTGGGTGGTGGTCACGCGGGATGTGAGGCCGCTGTTGCTGCGGCAAAGATGGGCTCGACTACTCTACTTATTACACTTGATATGACCAAGTATGGGCACATGTCCTGCAACCCTGCAATTGGCGGTGTTGCCAAAGGTCAAATCGTTAGAGAGATTGATGCACTAGGTGGAATGAGCGGTATTATTACCGACAAGAGCTCTATTCAGTTTAGGATGCTAAATCGCTCAAAGGGCCCTGCTATGTGGAGCCCACGTGCGCAATGCGACAAAGATTTGTTTTCGAGACTTTGGCGCAAAGAGGTCGAAAATACCCCCAACCTTTATCTATGGCAAGACGATGTTACTTCGCTAATACTAGAGGATGGTGTGGCAGTTGGTGTGGCAACACAGATGGGTATAGAGTTTCGCTCCTCTACCGTAGTGCTCACTAATGGCACATTCCTAAAGGGATTGATGCACGTTGGTAGGCGCAACTTTGTAGGTGGACGCTCGGGCGATATGGCATCGGTTGGGCTAAGCGATCAGCTTGCAGAATTTGGTTTCGAAGTTGGCAGAATGAAGACAGGCACACCTGCAAGAATAGATGGCAGATCTATCGATTTCTCGGCACTTAGCGAGCAAGCAGGCGATAGCGAACCTTCTAAATTTTCATACCTACCAACTAGCAAAGCTGTCGAGAATCAACTATCGTGCTGGCTAGTTTACACATCACAAGATGTACACGACACACTAAGGGTTGGCTTTAAAGACTCTCCTCTTTTTAATGGAATTATCAGGGGTGTTGGTCCTAGATACTGCCCTAGCATCGAAGACAAGCTAAAGACTTTTGCCGAGAAAAACGAGCACCAATTGTTCCTTGAACCCGAAGGCAGAGATACCAACGAATACTACCTTAATGGTTTCTCTTCGTCACTTCCTTGGGAGGTACAGTTTGAGGCTTTGCGCAAGATTAAAGGTTTTGAAAATATACAACTATACCGCCCGGGCTATGCTATCGAGTATGATTTCTTTCAGCCCACTTGCCTACACCACACACTAGAGACAAAACATATTAAGAACCTATATTTTGCTGGCCAAATAAACGGCACTACGGGCTACGAAGAGGCAGCTGCACAAGGGCTAATTGCGGGCATAAACAGCCACCTTAATGCCCATGGCGAGGATAGCTTTACACTAGGCAGAGACGAGGCTTATATAGGGGTTCTAATCGATGATTTAGTAACAAAGGGCGTTGATGAGCCATATCGTATGTTTACTAGCCGTGCCGAATATCGCATACTTTTAAGACAAGATAATGCAGACTCTAGACTTACCGAAAGAGGTTTCTTGGTTGGTCTTGCAACTCAAGAAAGATATGATCACTTTCTTGCTAAGCGATCACAAATGGTAGAGCTAGATAATTTTATTCGCACCTATAGTGTATCGCCAAGCGAGGTTAACGGCTACCTAGAAACTATTAGCTCATCGCCTATAACTCAAAAGCGAAAACTAATAGATTTAGTGCTAAGAAATGGCATAACTATAGACGGGTTAAAGACAATTATCGAACCACTTGCAACGCTAATTAACGAGAGTAATATTTCGTGTGAAGCTATCGAAGAGGTTGAGATTTTAATTAAATACGGAGGTTATATTGAGCGTGAGCGTGAGTCTGCCGACAAGCTATCTAGGCTAGAGAATATAAAGATTCCCGATGGTTTCGACTTCAACAAACTTAGCTCAATATCTATTGAGGCAAGACAAAAACTTAGTCGCATCCGCCCTACTTCGATAGGGCAAGCATCGAGGATGCCGGGTGTTTCACCATCCGATATAAACGTGCTACTTGTGCATTTTGGCAGATAAGTAAGCCAATGTTCCACGTGGAACATAACAAAAAGCGAGCAATCATAACAACGATTTGCTCGCTTTTTTTATTCGATTAAGATTCACAACAACTACAATATATTAGCTGAAAGACTATTGTTCCACGTGGAACAATCACTAAAAAAACGATGGTAATATAATTGTTATTGCACCTATTATTACACGTTATAACGAGCGACAATTTTGCTTAATGAATATAAAACTATAACTTTGCATACACACAAATCAAGGTAAAATCAGCAGATGTTCCACGTGGAACATTGCATAAACTAACACTCTACTCTACCTATTATTTACATCTATGAAAATTTATGAATTCATAATCACTGCTACAATGCTAACGCTACTGCCAGGGCCCGACATACTATATGTGTTTAGCCAAAGCCTTATTGGTGGAGCAAAAAGAGGAATACTAATTGCAGCAGGCTTGTGCAGTGGACTTGTTATACACACCATTTTAATAGCGCTTGGCTTAGGGGTAATAATTTCGTCTAACGAACTAATGTTCGACATAATCAAATATTTGGGCGGCTGCTATTTGCTCTACCTTGCATATATGACCATATCATCGATATGGAAGAGCAACAAAGAAAATAATAAGCCACAACAGCAAGAAGCACTTCAAAAAGGTAACGGTTATTACAAAAAAGGATTTATTATGAATATACTAAATCCCAAAATTATAATTTTCTTCTTGAGCCTATTCCCTCCCTTTATTACCGACAAAGCTAACGCAGCCGAAAATAGCATAATTCTAGGAGCTATATTTATTGCTATTGCATTTACAATTTTTTCTACAATATCTATTTTTGCAAGCGCAATAGGCAACAAGTTTATGAAGGAGAGTAAAAATTCTAAAATCACCAAAATTATAGAAGCAGCAGTATATATAGGAATTGCTGTGCTCATTATAGTTGGATAGGGCTAAGTTTTGAGTAAACAAAAAAAAAGGATGAAAAAATTAATTTTCATCCTTTTTTTATTGCTTTGAGAATTTAATATTTGGGGCGCACCGTACCACCCACGTCAAATATTTAAGGCACGAAGCCTAAGATGGTTTAAAAATTAGTTAAAATCCAACTTTAAACCATTGCAAAGTTCTGATACTAAGCCATTTTGCTCGATCATATACGAAATTTTATCCTCATCTTTAATCAACAAGTTTTCGTTCTCTGGTGTAAATTCTACAAGCTCAATTACAATATCTACATATTTACCACCAAAGAAAGGTGTTAACTCTCTAACCAAGTCCGATTTCGACTGAGCAAACTCTTCGGCCAAAATTTGATTAGGCACAGTTAGCACAATGCGACCATCAACAAAATTTGCACTAGCAAAAATTGAATAGAATCTAGGTTTACTATTTTTGATGCTTTCGACATAGCGCATACATCCCTCCCTTAACTCTTCGTTAGACATGGGTGTGTTTTGAACTACAACCTCGGGTACTTGATCTTTTTCAACTATATCATTAGTTTGTTTTACAGTATTACCTTGCTCCATTATCGAGCCAATCGAAATCCCGAGTGAAGACAAGCCCATACCAGACGGAGTAGCACTAACGGTTTGCGGCTTCTCTTGATTTTGCACTGGGGCTGGCTCGGCAGATAGACTAACGAGTTCGTTAACATCTTCAACTATATCTTCCGTGTCAATTGCTGGATGCTCAACCACACTACTCTGCTCCACTATCGACAACTCATCACCGTGGTTTTGCAGAGAGTCGGTTTTTGTGTCAACCTGCAATTCTTGTGAATTATAATCTACAACATTAGGCACAGATTCTTGCATAGTCACGCTTTCGATAATAGGCTCATGTGACGATGGTGCTACCACTACTCCACTATCAACAAGCGTACTTTCTGTTACCGGTTCGCTTGATTGTAAACTTTGCGTAGAAGTCGATTCAACATTTACTATCTCTTGATCTTTTATATTATCAACACTAGTTATGGCATTATTAACACCCACACTCGACCCAATGGTTACTGCTACATCGGGCGAACTATTAACAACAACAGCAGGTAAAACCATTGACTCCATAGATGGAGGAGGAGCAATTACGCCCGATAGATTTGCACCTTTCATCACCATTAACTCAACAGTCAATCGCTTATTTAACGATGTTTTTAACTGCTGCTCGGTTTGAGTAACAAGATCTATAAGCCTATATATAAATGGTAGTTCTAACCCACTAGCCACACCAATATACCTATCGAGCAGCGTACCCGATGCATCTAGCAAAGAAACTGTTATGGTATCCCTGGCCATGAGCACATCTCGCAAGTGAGACGAAAGACCTGCCAAGAAAGTAGCAGCCTCGAACCCTCGTTGCATTATAGAATCAAGCAACAAAAGAGCCGAAACAAAATCACCTACTTTGAGGTAATCTATAAACAAGAAATAGCTATCGTAGTCTAAAACATTTATGGCAAAAGCAGTGTTCTGTATATGTAGCTGAGAACCCGAAAACGACACAACCTTATCGAACAACGACAGAGCATCACGCATACATCCCTCGCTCTTTTGCGCTATCATGTGATATGATTCATCATCGCCAGTTATATTCTCGTTTTGTGAAATCATCATAAGTTGCCCAACGATATCTTCAACCCTTATTCTCCTAAAATCATAGGTTTGACATCTTGAAAGTACAGTAGGCAAAATCTTGTGCTTTTCGGTAGTTGCAAGTATAAACTTTGCGTGCTTAGGTGGCTCTTCTAGTGTCTTAAGAAAAGCATTAAAAGCTGCTGCCGAGAGCATATGAACCTCATCGACTATATAGACAGAGTACTTACCAATCTGTGGCGGAATGCGAACTATTTCGGTCAGTTTTCTTATATCATCGACACTATTATTACTAGCAGCATCCATCTCGTGAATATTAAACGAACTGTTCGAATTGAAAGCTCTACACGATTCACATTCATCGCACGGCTCGGCACCCTCTTTAATCGAAGTACAATTAATGGCCTTTGCCATAATGCGAGCACAGGTCGTTTTACCTACACCACGTGGGCCACAAAACAAAAAAGCATGTGCCAATTGGTCTCGCAAAATAGAATTACGAAGCGTGGTTGTTATGTGTGACTGCCCCACTACCGAATCAAAGGTAAGTGGCCTATATTTGCGTGCCGAAACTATGAATTCTTCCATAATAACTGTTTTAATTGCTCAATTGTTAATTTATTGGTGGGATGAACAAAATTGGGTGCTATTTCGCAAAGTGGCTCTAGCACAAAACTTCGTTTACAAATGTGAGGATGAGGGATAATCAAATGCTCATCGCAATAGGTCAAATTATCATAAAACAAAATATCAATATCTATTAATCTATCGCTATATGATCGTTTTTGTTCTAAATCAATGAATTTATTTTTAACACGACCTATACTCTCTTCTATTGCCCACACTCTATCGAGTACCTCACGAGGCGATAAATTTGTATCTACTACTAACGCAATATTTATAAATACATTGTCACTCTCAAATCCCGAGGGTTTTGTTTTATAATTGGTAGACCTACTTATTATTTGTCCTATTTCAACGATTATTAAAGAGATAGACTTTTCTATATTAGCTACCCTATCACCTAAATTTGCACCTATCGAAAAATATACTTTACTCATAATACACTATTTAGGTAATTTAATTAGCTTACTAACCGATAAAGCAAAATGTGTGATAACAATTTTCTTATTGCCATTTCTCAACAATTCACGATGTGCACGCTCAAACTCTGCCAGCAATGGCTCTATGTTTTGGTGATGGATAAAAGGGTGAAACTTATTCAAGAACAAAGCCTCTTTACCCACGGTAAAATTAATTGCCTCCATACCAATGTTTTTGGCATAGGTGTTACGTATCATCTCAACCGAATATACTAGTAGCTGCTCTATTTGATCTATCTGCATTTGCGCTACCCTATCGCTCCACGACATTAATTCAATGTATCTTTGCAAAAAGCTATTACGCATTAAATCGCAAAACAATCTAAAAATAGTTAGCGGTTCTTCTGGGACAACATCTGGGTCAAGCTCTGCCATATCAAAATCGAGATTGTCAATTGCATCCTCTAACATTGCTAACGAACCACGAGATGCTTTTACCAAATCATTCACATTCGATTGGTCAATATCATCTAAACTTAATACATAATCTTTAATAGATTTTGAATCTATTGGTGGAATATGAATAGACTGTAAACGAGAAAATATAGTTGGTAAAATAGCATCGCTATTGTCCGAAATTAAGATAAAAAGCGTTTGTGATGGTGGCTCTTCTAATAGCTTTAGAAGCTTATTTGCACACTCCACGTTCATAGTATCTGCCTGCCATACTATCACACATTTATATCCACCCGAATATGATTTGAGAGATATTTTCTCTGTTAGTGCAGCAGCATCTCTAACATTAATTATTGGCTGAGTACGTGCACCTACCAACTGAAGATCCTCTATCCATTTACTAGGAGTAAGGTAGCCATTATTTGCAATTACCGAACTTCTAAAAATATCAACATAAATGTCACAAGTAGGTTTATCTGAATCAACTAATTTTGATTTATTATGCGGAAAAACTAAATGAAGATCGGGATGTTGCAACCTAGATACCTTATAACAATTGGCACATTCTCCACAACTATCACCATTTTTTCTGTCGGTACAATATAGATATTGAACATATGACAAAGCAAGTGATAAAGAGCCACTTGCAGAATCACCTATAAATAGTTGCCCATGAGCAATGCGAGCAGAATCGATATTTGCCGAAAGCATCTTTTTTAGATGACTATGCCCTATGATTTGACTAAATTTCACTATATTTGTCTCTATTACGTATATACAACAATACCTACCATGACCAAAAAGGAGAGATACATAAAGCAAATATATGGAATTTTTACTGAATATGGAGTAAAAAATTTCACACTAGACGAGATAGCATCTAAAATTGGTGTTACCAAGATGACTCTCTACAATAACTTTAGTGGCAAAGATCAACTAATGAACGAGATAGTTCAATACCGAGAGCGAGCCTTTAAGGAATATATTTCTTCGTCTACGACAGGAGGCGAAAATGCTATAAAAATACTATTTAGTGTGCTTACATTCCAAAAGAATAACCCACACCCAATGTCAATGATATTCTACAAATCGTTAAAACAAAACTACCCTAGCCTATATAATAGATATATAAGTAACTTTAAGGAGCAGTTAGGTAGCTTTGTTAAATCAAATATCGAACGAGGTATTGACGAGGGAATATACCAAGAGACTATTTCGGCTCAGGCTATCTCTAGCTATGTTATAGCTGCAATGGATAACATGTTTGCTGGCATGGTAGAGAGCGACAGAGAGGTTGATCTCAACAATATGCACCACGATATGATTGGTTATCATCTTCGTGGTATTGTCAACAGCAAAGGTATCGAAATTCTCGAAAAAGAGATTGCAGCTATAAAACGTTAAAAACGATTGTCTTGAATATCTTAAGACAACCGTTTTTGATATAGCAAATCACTTATAGTTTTACATTTTTTATAGGCACGAGCTTAGCTTCTATCTCTTGTTCTGAATATTGCTTTATTTGTTGTGCTCCTGCTCCAAATTTAATAAGCGAATTATCTGGTAAATCTCTATTTACTGCTACACATCCACCTATCAAACATTTATTACCTACTTTTCTACCATCAAAAACAGTAGCATTTGTTCCTATAAAAGTTTGATTACCAACACTACATTCGCCACATACGGTAGATTTTACTCCACAAAAACAGTGTGAACCAATAGTTGACGAAGAACCTACCAAAGCCGAAGTTAAAAAGATATTATTACTCCCTACTCTAGCATCGTAATAGATTGATACCAAATCATGCACCCAGCAATTATCTCCTTCGATAGTTCCATACACATAAGAATTTGGAGATATAACATTGGCAAAAGAGTACCCTAGTGACTTTAGCCTATTATATAAATCACGACGATCTGCATTAAGCTTATTCCACGATAGTGCTACAAATAATTTTATTGAATTCTTATCAAAAATAGTATCAAGATCTTCGAGCGCATATACATCTAGCCCCATAAACGTAGTATCGTTTATATATTTTTTATCAACAGCAAAGCCTAATACATCGAATAGCTCATACTTTTGCACAAAAGAGAACAGCTGCTCTGCCGTTTGACTTATACCTACAATTATTAATTTTTCTTTCATTATTTATACTATCGAATTACTAAATTTTCACAAAACATACTGATACACTTTACTTTAACATATAGATTTAATATTGCTATTAACCTACCAAAACAATATTACCACTCTCGTCACGACTATAAACATTTGGTGGTAATGAGATAAACTTAGAGTTAAACGAAATTGTGTAGGCACCTACTCTTTCAAAAATGAGAATATCGCCACACCCAAGTGGTTTATCTGTTTCGATTGTAAATAACCTGTCGTATTCTAGACACGTAAAGCCCGAAACAATTTGCTTTATTCCACAATTTGTCTCGTTTGCCGATGAATGAAGCTTATGAAAATATTTATCCTTAAAAAGAAATGGATCGAGGTGTAATCTACTTCCATCGGTTATAACAAAATTTGCTCTAGCTGTTTGCTTAGAATCAACAACCGATGCAAAGTATGTAAAAGCTCCAGCCAAAAGGCTAACACCTGGTTCAACAATCAGCTTTAGGTTTTGTGGAGTAAAACCACCCTTGCTTAGCGATGTTGATATGACTTGTAAATATGAATCCCAGTTAAGACGATGTTTAATACCACCAAAGAAACCACCTCCAATATCAAAATAATTAATATCGGACAAATTATACTCACCTACTATTTTTATGAATGTTTCGGTTAGATATTTATATATTTTGAGCTCTCTCGAATTTGTACTACTATGCATATGCAGCCCTGTAATTTTTATGTTACTTACAGATCTTAAAATAGAGATAGCATTTTTTAGTTCTCCACACTCATAGGAGAACCCAAATCGAGAACCATGATCTACGCTCAATATTTTCTCATCAAAAGCGCTCTCTATGTCGATATTAACTCTTAGCCCTACATTAATAGTTTTACTGGGATTAGATTTTGCATAATCGAGGCTATATTCAAGCTCTTTTTTAGAATCTATATTAACTACCGCTCCGCCACCAAGCAGTTCATAAAACCACTCTCTTTTCTTTATTGCACCATTGCAAATGATTCTATTGGTATCGTATCCGCATGAACGCACAAGATTATACTCGTCGTGCGAAACTACCTCGACACTCAAACCCTCACTATTTATGGTAGAGATAAGATGTGGCAAATTATTGGTCTTAACAGAGCAAGCTATTTCGGTGTTTTCCCAATGATCCAAAATTGCAGCTTTAAGTAGTGATATATCATTAACCAATATTGTTTTATCAAAATAAAACATTGGTGTTTTTATTTTTTTTAATTCTATATCTTTAATTATGTCCTCCATTTATATATCTTTGTTTGGTATAAAGGTAATTCATTTAGTTAGCTTATACAAATCTGCTATGTTTATTACTATATGCCCTATTATCTTTATATTTATTTAATCTTTTTAAATATATAAAATAATAATAATAAATAAAGGGTGTTAATATGTACAATAACTTTTAGATACCCACCTATTAACAAATATACTATCACAAGGTTTATATTAATGTTAATAGTAAGTAGCTATAAATCTATGATATAGCATCAATATTAACAAATGTTTATAACTTTAAAAATACCAATTAACACAGTGTTTATATCTTTAGCTGTTAATAAGCATACCAACAACAATGTTAGAAACTTTTATAACTTTTGCTTGCAATCTTGACATTAAAAAATATACTATTAGTACACTATCTAATGCAATAGCTAGTACCCTTTTTTTACTAACATTTTACTATATTCATTGTTAACAATTTTGGCAAAGTTGTTACTACTATTATTGGGGGTTATTAACACTTATTAATACTATTGTTAATAAAAATAAAACACCATAGCTATCACAAAGTTACCATACATATGCTATACAGATGCTATATTTAAGTAGTTGAATCGCACACATATAAGATATTATTATACACCTTTGGTTGCATAAGTTATTAAACATATATAGAATGTGTGTTGTAATTATGTAAAACAATAGGTATATTTGCATCACTTTATAAAGAGTTACGGGGTGTAGCTCAGCCCGGTTAGAGTACACGTCTGGGGGGCGTGTGGTCGCAAGTTCGAATCTTGTCACCCCGACCACTTAAAGGAGTTAAGCACATCGCTTAGCTCCTTTTTTTATATGTATAAAATTCTAAAAATAGAGTTTTTTTACTATCTTTACCTCTATATTCAGGACGAATATTTTTTTGATTACTACCCTATTTTTAGCTATTAACATAGTTATTATAACACATAATACTAACCTCAAAAACATTAATATGATTAGACTAATATCTATTGTGCTATTCTATTTATTGGTAGCTTGCAAAGCACAAACCAACACAAATATAGAGCAAGGTTTCTTATCTATCGAAAACAGTCGTTTTGTCGATGAAAATGGACGTGAGGTAATACTAAATGGGCTTAATCATGTTAATAAGAACCCAAAACAAGGGCACATTAACCAAAATGACGAAATGCTATTCAAGCAATTCAAACAGTGGGGATTCAACATTATACGCTATGGTATAAACTGGGCACACCTAGAGCCTCAGCCAGGAGTGATAAACGAGGCATATCTCAAAGAGATAGATAAGCGAGTGCATTGGGCAAAAGAGAATAATATTTGGCTAATACTCGATATGCATCAAGATTTGTATGGTGCAAAATATGACAATGGAGCTCCGCTGTGGGCAACTATCGACAATGATTTACCACACATCAAAGGAGATGTCTGGAGCGATTCATACCTTATTAGCCCTGCTGTACACAAAGCGTTCGATAACTTTTGGGCAAACGAGCTAGCACCCGATAGCATTGGTATTCAAGATCATTATATTAATTGTTGGAGCGTAATTGCTCAGCGTTATGCATCGGAGTCATCGGTGGCAGGTTTTGACATTATGAATGAGCCATTTATGGGATCTGGTGCAACAATGGTTCTACCAAAACTGATCGAAGGTTATGCATCGGCTATCTATCATAAAGAGGGTAAAATATTGAGTGAGCAAGAGTTGATGCGCTTGTTCGAGAGCGAAAGTAGCCGTGTCGAAATACTTGCCTCTCTCAACGATAAGCAAATGTATGCAGCACTACTTAGCCCTGCAATAGATATTGTTAATAAATTTGAAGAGGGCGCTCTTAGCAAATTCTATCAAAAAGTGCGTGATGCTATCCGCAAAGAGAGTAAAAAGCAGATTATCTTCTTAGAGCATAACTATTTTTGTAACCTTGGTATCGAAAGCACATTCCTTGTTCCGACAGACGAAAATGGCAAAATAGATGAACTTTGTGCCTATGCACCACATGGTTATGATTTGGTGACCGATACCGATGGAGCTAGTAATCCCGGTGAAAATCGTGTAGCCTTTATCTTTGAGCAGATATTTAAATCGGCCCGATGGCGCAAGCTAGCTACTATTATAGGAGAATGGGGTGCTTTTTATGTGGGTGAGAATAAATACTATGAACCTGCAAAGCAAATTATCTCAATATTTGAGCAAAATTTAGCAGGGCAAACCTATTGGGCATATTGGGATAATCTCGATACACAAGATTACTTTAAGGGGCTACTATCTCGCACATATCCCATGTATATTGCAGGCGAAATAATGCATTATCATAATAATTTTGATAATGGTAATTTCACGCTTAAATGGCACGAAAAGGTAGATAATAAACTACCTAGCCGTATCTTTATTAACGATATAAATAAAATTAAAAACATAGTTCTACTACCTAATAGCTCTATTAATAGAACCCAGCTAGCAAATACATCTAGTGGCTATATTGATATTGAGCCATGCCAAGGAGAACGAAGTTTGGTAATAGAGATGGTTAAATAGGCTACACATTACCCAAATAAAATATTCCCACAAAGTTATATTTAACTCTGTGGGAATATTTTTACTAAGTAGTACTCTACACCAATTGGCACAGTAGTATTGTCTACATATATAACTCTAAAAGTCCTTCGGGGAGAGTCATTGTTATTACTCTCTCTTGTGGATCTATCTCTTCTATTAAATCATCGGTTACGGGAACCATTACCGATACCCCCTCGATAAGAACATCGAAAAGAGGATTATTTTCGTTATCAATAAACTCTGTGATTTCGCCTCTCTTGCCGCTCACACTATCAACAAATGCAAAACCTTCCATTTGGTCATAGTACAGCTCGCCATCATCGGCCAACTCCTCGTCATCGATAAGTGCTATAGCCTCGCAACCTACAATAAAATTGGTGCGGTATGCAGTGTCTATATCATCGAATGTGGCTATTGCCTTGCTCTTTCCTCTGCGTTGGAAAGAGTTAAAAAATAGAGGAGTCACCAATCCATCCGTTAGGATGAATAGTGGCTCCTCAAAATCTACCTCTTCTGGAAACCTATCGTAAAGGCGCATGACCACAGTGCCATCATTACCATATAGTTTGGTAATCTTGGCAATCTTGCAGCTTTTTTCCTCTAAATTGATTTCCATATCTAGGCAATAAACTACTCTGCAGCAGCTTCTTCTGCAACCTCTTCAGTAGCAACTTCAGCCTCTGCAGCTTGCTCAGCAGCAGCAGCAGCTTTAGCAGCAGCCTCTTCAGCCTTCTTAGCAGCAACAACAGCAGCCTTAGCCTCTTTTACTTTAACCTCAGCGTCGAAACGAGCTGCTTTGTCAGCAACCTTACCAGCTGAAAGCTTATCTTTCTTAGCAGTGATTTGTGCTTCTTTACCTTTAGCCCAAGTAGCAAAACGCTCCTCAGCAACCTCTAGTGTGAAAGCACCTTTCTTAACACCCTCAAGAAGGTGTTTCTTCATCATAACACCTTTGTATGAAAGGATGCTACGTGCAGTATCAGTAGGTTGTGCACCTTTACCTAGCCACGCAAGTGCGCTATCAAAGTTTAGCTCGATAGTAGCAGGATTAGTGTTAGGATTGTAAGTACCAATCTTCTCAATAAATTTACCATCACGTGGTGCTCTGCTGTCTGCAACTACAATGTGATAGAACGCATAGTTCTTTTTACCGTGACGAGACAATCTGATTTTTACAGGCATTTTTTTAGTTTTTTAATTGTTAATAATGGGGACACCTACTCTGAGGCCACCCCTTGTTACCTTTTTCCCTTTCTCGAAGGGTGTGCAAATATACTGACATTAATTTAATATACAAAATTTTAGAGCTTAATTCCTCTCAGCATGTGCCTTTTACCTAGCGCACCATCCATTCTTTCGACACTAAAACCAGCTGCTTCCATGTCTCTGCGAACAGCACCTTTTGCGCAGTAAGTGCTAATGATGCCCCCTGCTCTCATCGAGCTGTATAGGTTCTCGAAAAGCTCTTTGCTCCACATCTGTGGCTCGCTATCGGGCGAGAATGCATCAAAATATACTACATCATATTTTGCGCTGTGTTGGTGCTGAGTAAAGTCACCCTTTATTTTTGTTACAGTAAAGTAATCGTTAATAACTGTTGTTTCGCCCCATGGTGCCGAATGTAATCGGTTAAAATCATCGCTAAACGATAGCATTTCGCCATAACTGTTTGCAATTTCATTGTCTATTGGGTATAGCTCGATGGCATGATAGCTAATCTTTAGCCCTAGCTCTTGAGCCTTCTTTAGCGAAAGATAACAGTTTAGAGCAGAACCAAAACCTACCTCAAAGATTGTAATAGTCTCTAAGCTATCCCACTGAGAGGCACGCACCTCTAACGCACCGTCAATAAAGACGTGAAGGCTCTCACCAATTGCACCTCGGTGTGAGTGAAAACTTTCGCCACAAGAGCCCCTGCGAAGAGTTAGGCTCCCATCTTCTGTTGGTAGAATTTCTAGTCTGTTCATAGTCTCATATGTTTGTTTATTGTCGCCTTACTAGCGAGACGATATTTTCGACATGGTGTGTATGTGGAAACATATCGACCGGCTGTACGCTAACAACACTATAATCTGCATCAAAAATAGCAAGATCACGTGCCTGTGTAGCTGGATTACAGCTCACATATACCATGCGAGATGGTGCTGCACGCAAAATTGTATGTGCTACCTCTTCGTCAATACCTGCACGTGGAGGGTCAAGAATAATAACGTCTGGGTGCCCATGCTCTGCAATAAAACCATCGTTTAGCACCTTCTTCATATCGCCAGCATAGAAGCTAGTGTTTGATATGCCGTTAATTTCTGAGTTTACGTGTGCATCCTCAATTGCCTCTGGTACATACTCAATGCCGACAACCTTTTTGGCTTGTCTAGCAACAAAGTTGGCAATTGTACCCGTACCCGTATATAGGTCATAAACCACCTCGTTTGGTGATATATTAGCTGCCTCTCTGGTTAGCTTATAAAGGTTATAAGCCTGCGGAGAGTTAGTCTGATAGAACGATTTTGGCCCTACCTTAAACTTAAGATCCTCCATAGCTTCCATAATGTGGTCTTTTCCGCTGAAAAGAATTACATCAAGGTCGTTATATGAGTCGTTTAGTTTTTCGTTAATGATGTAGTTGAGCGATGTGATTTGAGGGAACATATCTCTAACGTGAGATAATAGTGCCTCCTGCTTTTGCTCGTCGCTATAACCAAATACAACAATAACCATAACGTCACCCGTAGTCGATGTACGCACTACGATACCACGCATATATCCTTCGTGGGTACGACTATTATAATATGTATATTCGTTCTCAGTTGTAAACTTACGAATCTCATTTCTTATTGAATTAGATGGCTCATCCTGTAAATAGCAATGGTCAATATCTACGATTTTATCAAAAAATCCGCTGATATGAAAACCTAATGCACCGCCCCTATTCGACAAATCTTCGCCACTTAATTGCTCGGCACGTGTTATCCATCGTTTGTCAGAGAAGCTAAACTCTAGTTTATTACGATAATATGTTGTTGCCTCGCTCCCAAGTATTGGAGTGATTGGTGGAAGTTCTACCTTGCCAATGCGAGATAGCTGATCTTCTACTTGTTTTTGTTTTGCCTTTAGCTGCTCTGAGTAAGGAAGTGATTGCCACTTACATCCGCCGCATTCGCCATAGTGTGGGCAAAATGGATCGACTCTCAAAGGTGAGCGTTCAACAAAATCAACAATATATCCCTCCATGTATCGGCGACGTTTGTTGTTAACCTGAACATTAACAACATCACCAACAACTGCATAAGGAACAAAAACGACCATGTCGTTGTACTTACCAAGTGCCTTTCCCTCGGCTGCGATATCCACTATCTCTAGTGACTCAATAAGTGGGTATTTACCCTTTTTTCTTGCCATATTAACGTTGTAAAGTATGTGTTTGCTACAAATATAATAATTAATATCTTAATTATAAGATATTTCACTATTAATTTAATTATTAATTTAACCAGTTTGGAAATGATGTATATGACTACCCCACCAACTAGCCCATAAATGTAGACTAAAACCCAAGGGGGCTATTTGTGTAGAGTTGGGATTGGTAGCTTATTACATAAAAAAAGGGTTGAAGATAACTTCAACCCTGCGGAGAGAGGGGGATTCGAACCCCCGGTACAGTAATCCCGTACGTCAGTTTAGCAAACTGGTGGTTTCAGCCACTCACCCATCTCTCCCGATGCGATTGCAAAGATAATAATAAAATTATTACTTCCAAAGAAAAAAGGCTAATTATTTGCTATAAAATAACGTTAAAACTATTTTATAACAGATAATCAGCCTTTTATAATTACATATTACTAAAGAACAAAGCGTGAGCTAATCTCCTTGTAGTTGTAAACTCTCTCGATAACATCGGCAAAGATGTTAGAAACCGAAAGAACTGTGAATTTGCTTGTGTCTACATCGTCTCTTAGTGGAATTGTGTCTGTAACAATTACCTCTGTTAGAGCCGAAGCGTTAATTCTGTCATAAGCAGGACCCGAAAGAATTGGGTGTGTAACCACTGCACGCACGCTGCGAGCACCATACTCCATCATCATGTCGGCAGCCAAAGTAATAGTACCTGCTGTGTCGATCATGTCGTCAAGAATAACAATGTCTTTGCCTTTAACATCGCCAATAACGGTCATTTTTGCCACCTCATTAGCCTTTTCACGCTGCTTGTGACACACAACCATTGGCGCTTGTAGGTGTTTGCTATATGTGTTAGCACGTTTTGCAGCACCCATATCTGGGGCAGCAATCGAAAGGTTCTCGATGTTCAAAGAACGAAGGTAAGGTACAAATATACCACTTGCATATAGGTGGTCTACTGGTACGTCAAAGAAACCTTGAATCTGATCTGCGTGTAGATCCATAGTCATGATACGCTCTACGCCTGCAGCCTTAAGAATGTTGGCAACCATCTTAGCGCCGATAGATACCCTTGGTCTGTCTTTTCTATCCTGGCGTGCCCAACCAAAGTATGGCATAACTGCCACAACACGGTGTGCAGAAGCCCTCTTAGCGGCATCTATCATAAGCAATAGCTCAAATAGATTGTCAACAGGAGGAAATGTAGATTGAATAATAAAGACTGTACAACCTCGGATACTCTCCTCGTATGCTGGCTGAAACTCTCCATCGCTAAACTCTAATACCGATGATTGACCAAGCTCAATTCCAAAATCTTTAGCAATCTTCTCTGCTAGATAACGCGAGCCACGACCCGCAAAAAATTTAATTGTGTGCATTTTGTCTATGGTTGATTTTTAATCGTTGATACTACTATCTTCCCCTTTTACAAGTGATTGTATATAATCCAACAGCTCCTCCTTGCCTGTGCCGTGTGCACTAGAGGTGATGAATGTTGGTGGTAATTCGTCCCAGTTCTCTAATAGTTTTTTGCAATATCTGTCTCGATGAACTAGTGCCATGTTTGCCGATAGCTTGTCTGCCTTGGTAAAGATAATACCAAACGGAACAGCGTTCTCTCCCAAGAAATTGATAAAGTCCAAGTCTACCTTTTGGGCTTCATGGCGAATATCTATAAGTACAAAGAGCATGTATAAGCCCTCGTGCTTAGTGATGTAGTTGGTGTTTAGTGATGAAAATTTTTCGCGGCTCTTTTTCGAAACCCTAGCATATCCATAACCCGGAAGGTCGACTAGATACCACTCTTTGTTAATAAGGAAATGGTTTATGAGTCTTGTCTTACCCGGAGTCGACGACACCTTTGCAAGACCTTTGTGTGCTGTAAGCGTATTTATAAGCGACGACTTACCCACATTACTTCGACCAATAAATGCAAACTCCTTGATATCAGTGTTAGGACACTGACTCACTTTTTCGCTACTGCATTGAAAAACTGCCGATTTAATAACCATTATCAAAAATAATTGCGCACAGAGTAAATACTCTTATGCAGCTTTAACCCCCTTTTTTTCTGCTAATTACAGAAAAGATAATAGAGCTTTGATGCTCTATTCTAAGTGCAAAGGTAATTTATAATAAGCAGGATTAAAAGAGATAAACCATTTTTTTTGTAATAAATATGAAAATTAGCCTCAAAACATAGTTGTAGAGGCGTGTGGCAAGCATTGCTTTTGTGCCAATCTTTAACTAAATATACACAAAAGCAGTTAATTCATGATGCTCTGTTATTACATAGCAACTACAAAGAAATGTTGCGTTGTAGGGCTTTTTATAAGCCGATTTTAGTGGCATGAATAATATTTTGAAAATAAATCAAGATATATGGTTATATATAAGAAAAAATACTTAATTTTGCATTAATTGGAAAATAATAAACTTAATAATGTGTATAAAGCATGAGAGTGTAATTCGTAAACCAAGTTGGCTAAAAATCAACCTAAAAAACTCTAGTTGTTACTCTGTGGTATCACAAACCACAAAGTCACATGCACTAAACACCATTTGTGTTAGTGGCAAATGCCCAAACATGAACGAGTGTTGGAGTAGAGGTACAGCCACATTTATGATTCTAGGAGATATATGCACTCGCTCCTGTCGGTTCTGTGCCACGGCAACTGGTAGACCACTTCCTCAAGATGAGAGGGAGCCTTCACGTGTTGCATCGTCAGTAAAGGCACTAGGGCTAAAACATGCTGTTATCACCTCGGTAACTCGTGATGATCTAGCCGATGGTGGAGCCTATATTTGGGCTCAAACCGTTAATAAGGTTCGTGAAAAAAATCCAAGAACAACGATAGAACTCCTTATCCCCGACATGAATTCAAGGGTAGAGGATATAGATACAATACTGGCTTCGGGTGCCGATATTGTGGGTCACAATATCGAAACCGTTGAGAGGCTAACACCGTCGGTGCGCTCAAAGGCAAAGTATCACACATCGCTAGAGGTAATCTCACACATTGCATCTAGTGGAGTAAAGGCCAAAAGTGGGCTTATGGTAGGATTGGGCGAAGAGCCAAGCGAGGTTCTTCAAACACTTCGTGATTTAAGAGCGGCAGGTTGCTCGATAGTTACTATCGGACAATACCTTTGCCCATCAAAAGATCACCTGCCGGTAGTGAGATATGTTACGCCGAGCGAGTTCGACAACTTTAAGAGTGCAGCCCTAGAGATGGGCTTTGACTATGTGGCAAGTGGGCCACTGGTTCGCTCTTCATATATGGCAGAGCAGGCTTTGCCAAAAATTAAAAGACCACTAAGAGAGCTATAATTATGGTAGTTGAGCTAAGAGATGTTGGAGTTATTGCCTACGATGAGGCGCTTTCGTTGCAGAGAAACCTACACGCTAGGGCTCTAGCAGGCGATGGATGTTCTGTAGTGCTATGTGAACACCCACATGTTTATACTCTTGGCAAGAGTGGCAAAAATAGTAACCTCCTAATTGGTGACGATATGCTAAAACGCATTGGTGCAACGTTCTATAAGAGCGACCGAGGAGGTGATATCACATATCATGGCTATGGGCAGCTAGTTGGTTACCCAATAGTCAATATCGAGGAACTCGGCTTAGGTGTCCGAGGATATATTGAGGCACTAGAGAGTGCTATTATTGCAGTGATTGCTAGTTATGGAATCACAGGCACTAGAGTAGATGGCCGCACAGGTGTGTGGGTAGAGAGTGGCGGAATGCAACGCAAGATTTGCGCCATCGGGGTATATATGTCTCGTTATGTCTCTATGCATGGTTTTGCACTTAATGTAAATACCGATCTACGATATTTTGACTATATCAATCCGTGTGGTTTTGCCATAGGCACAGTCACATCTATTGCCAAAGAAACAGGCCGTGAGATTGATATGGTAGAGGTTAAAAAGCTCATAGTAAAAGAGCTTGCAACCCATTTGAGATGTAAGATAGAATAAAAAAATAGACATATGACAATCGTGAAAAGGTGGAACTCTAAACCCTGCGGGGATGAGGAGACCACGCAAAGGCTCGCAGAGAGTCTTTCAATTCCGCCGGTTCTCGCTTGCTTGCTGACACTTAGGGGTATTACTACAGAGAACGAAGCTAAACGCTTTTTTAACCCTAAGCTCAGTGAGTTGTACGATCCGTTCCTAATGAAGGACATGGATCTTGCTGTGGCGCGAGTCCGTAAGGCAATAGAGGAGGATGAAACAATCCTTGTCTATGGTGACTACGATGTGGATGGAACAACGGCCGTTGCGCTGTTTTACTCATTCCTAAAATCGTTGGGTCACGAAAAACTAAAGTTCTATATTCCAGATCGCTATACCGAAGGGTATGGTATATCATACAAGGGTATAGACTATGGTAGAGATAACGGTGTAACTCTGATAGTTGCGCTAGATTGCGGCATAAAGGCTACCGACAAGGTAGAGTATGCCACAGAGCATGGCATAGATGTAATAATCTGTGACCACCATATGCCGGGGGACGAAATTCCCAAGGCGGTGGCAGTGCTTGACCCTAAGCGTGAGGATTGCCCCTATCCGTTTAAAGACCTTGCAGGTTGTGGAGTTGGCTTTAAGCTAGCACAAGCATACTGTGAGACCTATGGCGAAGATGTGCAAAAGGCATATTCGTTGCTAGATCTTGTGGTGGTATCTATTGCATCGGACATTGTCCCTGTGGTAGATGAGAATCGCATTCTTGCATACTATGGCCTAAAGCAATTAAACTCAAAACCAAACAAAGGTTTGCGTTCGGTGATAAAGATATGTGGCCTCGAGCGACATAGCATCACCATCGACGACATTGTCTTTAAGATTGGCCCTAGAATTAATGCAGCTGGCCGCATGGAGCAAGACGATGATATGCGCTCAAAGGTTTCGGGTGGTAACGATGCAGTGCGTCTACTTATCTCTAACACAGACGAAAACGCACACAAGTATGGCAACATAATCGACACCTTTAATAGCGACCGCAAAGAGATTGATCGCACCATAACACTAGAGGCACACGATATTGTTATGCAAGATGACGATGCAAACAAAAAGTGTACTATCATCTATAATCCAGACTGGATTAAGGGTATCGTAGGTATTGTAGCATCTCGACTTATCGAGCGTTACTATCGTCCAACGGTAGTGTTAACAATGAGCAATGGTTATATTACTGGTTCGGCACGTAGTGTCCCCGGTTTCGACCTATACCAAGCAGTAGAGCACTGTGCCGACTTGCTAGAGAATTTTGGTGGCCATATGTATGCAGCAGGCATGACTATGAAACCCGAAAATCTCGAAAAGTTTAGAGTAAAGTTCGAGAAATATGTCGATGAGCACATCGAGCCACAAATGCTTATTCCTCAAATAGACATCGATTACAACCTATCTTTAGCACAGATAGATCGTAAGTTCCGTGATGTTTTGTGCAAGTTCCAGCCATTTGGGCCGGGTAATCCTGCTCCAATCTTTAGAACAGACAATGTTTGTGACTATGGGCATGGGCGCCGAGTTGGTGGGCATTTAGAGCACATTAAGATGGACATTATCAACAAAGACTGTGTGTCTCCTATTTCGGCAATTGCCTTTGGGCAGTCACAGCACGCTACCCATGTGTTGGGAGGTAAGTCGTTTGATATTTGCTATACGGTGGTAGAGAACACATATCGTGGCGAGGTTAAACCACAGCTACGAATAAAAGATATAAGCACTACAAAAAAGTAGTAGTGTGTTAATAACAAAAATAGGGTGTATCGATCAATTCGATACACCCTATTTTGTGTAAGAATATGTATCAAAATTCAGTTTTGGGGCTTTGTGGTGAGCATAAACCGCAGCGTACACTGGGTACGTGAGGATTTAGGCGAAGCAGAAAGTGACAAAAATGTTTTTGATACAAATTCATTTTGTTATATGGTTGCTATCTTGGTAGTGTGGCGTACATATAGCCCCCTTGCGCAAAGGGGTGTCTCGAACCAAATCGAAACACCCCTCGCTCGTAATAGATAAACTTCCTTTTTAAATTTCGCCTCTAACTCTGTCGTCAAATGCTGCCAGAGAGGCTTTTGCACCTTCGCCCATGGCGATGATTATTTGCTTATAACTAACATCGGTTACATCACCAGCTCCGTAAATTCCCTTTGCCGAGCTACGTCCGTTGCGGTCGATAACTATTTCGCCTGCACGATTTGTCTCTACTAGCTCTTTAACAATACTACTGTTTGCCGATAGTCCAATTTGCACAAAGATACCTGCAAGGTTGATCTCTTGCTCCTCTTGGCTTGTTCTGTTGCGAATAACCACCGAGTTAACTTTGCTACCATCGCCTACAATGCGGCGAGTTTCTACGTTTGTGATAACCTCTACATTTGGTAGTGACGCTAGTTTGTCTTGTAGAACGGTATCTGCCTTTAGGGTATCCATAAACTCAAGAACAGTAACCTTTGAACATATACCTGCTAGGTCTATTGCAGCCTCGATACCAGAGTTTCCACCACCAATAACAGCTACATCTTTGCCTTTGTAGAATGGGCCATCACAGTGTGGGCAAAATGCCACGCCACGTCCAATGTATTCGGCTTCGCCCTCAACCGACAGCCTACGCCATGATGCACCAGTGGCAACAATTAGAGCTTTGGTTGTTAACACTTCGCCGCCTTTGATGTTGATTTGGCGATAGTCGTCGTGCTGCTCGATAGATTCTATTTGGCGACTCTCTAGTATGTCGATGTTATATTCAGACATGTGTGCTCTTAGATCACCTGCTAGTGCAGCACCCGTAGTTTGTGGTTTTGAGATAAGGTTCTCGATACCAACAGTCTCGTTAACCTGTCCACCAACTACACCTGCCACTACTGCTACGCTTAGACCCTTGCGAGCCGAGTATATGGCTGCCGTAGCACCTGCTGGGCCACCACCTGCTACCACAACATCATACTCCTTTGGCTCAAATGTTGCCAAGGCAGCCTCCGAACCAAATTGCTCCTCTAGTTTGTCTAGCAATTCGCCCATAGTTGATCTACCAACGCTAAGTACCTTGCCGTTACTATATACCGTAGGAACCGATTGTACGTTTAGTTTCTCGACCTCCTCTTGGTTAATAGCTCCATCTACTGCTTCGTGCTTAATGTTAGAGTTGATGATTGCCATAATGTTAAGTGATTGCACAATGTCGGGGCAGTTGGTACAACTTAACGAAATATATGACGTTAAGTTAATTTCGCCTTTTAGCGACTCTATACGTCTTTTTGTAAAGTCATCGGGTAGGTTCTTACCTTTGCCATCGCTATTTAGTATCGCAAGCAGTAGCGAAGTAAACTCGTGTCCCGTTGGAATTGCTCTAAAGCTAATGCCTGTTGTGTTTTCGTTCTTTAGTACCGAAACACACAAGCCTGTGCCATTTTCTTGGCGAAACGAGATTTTATCGCTACAACTAGCCACATCTTGTAGTAGTTCTGCTGCTTCATTTAGTGATTGGTCTCCCTCTGCTACACTTAGTAATAGGGTATAATTAGCGTCAAGGTTTGCAAAGAGCCCTTTTAGCTGCTCCTTCATTGCGTTATCTATCATAATGTAATCTTCTTTTTGTATTAAACGATTCGATTGAAAATCAGTAAATAATATGTTTATAAAACCTTATTATATTGTGACTTTTTAAAAAAGAGGGAGAACCCATCGTATAGCTCTCCCCCCTAAAATACCATAGAGGCAGGTTAGCGACCTCTATGATTAATTCCTCCCACCCTAGGCCCTAGCGTACAATAGCAACTGTTATGACAACAAAAATGCTAGGACTCTAATTAGGGAGTATGTTTAAGCAATTTAGATCTTACCTACTAGATCGATGCTTGGCTTAAGAGTCTCTTCGCCTTTTTTCCACTTAGCTGGACATACCTCGCCAGAGTGTGTTGCAACAAACTGAGCAGCCTCTACTTTGCGAAGTAGCTCGTCAGCGTTACGACCAATTGCGTTATCTTGAATCTCAGCAAGCTTAATCTTACCCTCTGGGTCAACTAGGAAAGTACCACGGTATGCAAGACCCTCTTCTTCGATCATTACACCAAATGCTCTTGACAGGTGACCTGTTGGGTCTGCTAGCATAGGGTAACCAATCTTGCGGATAGAATCCGATGCATCGTGCCATGCTTTGTGAACAAAGTGAGTATCTGTACTTACCGAGTAAATCTCAACACCCATAGCTTTAAATTGCTCATACTTTTCGGCTACGTCAACTAGTTCAGTAGGACATACAAAAGTAAAGTCAGCAGGGTAGAAGAAAAATACAGACCACTTACCTGCTAGATCTGTGTGAGAAACTTGTGTGAACTCACCGTTATGGTAAGCATTTGCTTTAAACTCTGGAAGTTGTGAATTGATGATTGTTTGCATAATCTTATTTTTATTGTTTTTTTAATGTTTAATGTTTTGTTCTCTTTCAAAGACACTGCAAAGATATGGCAGGTAATGTTATCAATCAAACAGTTTTTTTCTATCTTTGTATTGATAAAATCGAATAACATGACATTACAACAGCTAGAATACATTGTGGCAGTAGATGAGCATCGCCATTTTGTGAGGGCTGCACAAGCGTGTGGAGTCACTCAATCGACACTTAGTTCGATGATAAGCAAACTAGAGAACGAGTTTGATACGCCAATTTTTGACCGTACAACTCACCCCGTATCTACCACCTCGCTAGGCAAAAAAATTATTGCTCAAGCTAGGGTAGTGCTATTTAATGCTTCGCAGATAGGCGAAATATTAACATCCGAAAAAGAGATAGATAGTGGCGAGGTGCGCATAGGCATCATTCCAACGGTTGCGCCCTATGTGTTACCAAAGCTGGTGCGTAGTATGCGTAGTGGCTATCCTAGAATCGACTTGCACGTTAACGAGGCACAAACTTCTCTTATACTAGAGCTTCTTTCAAAGGCAGAGCTCGATATGGCTATACTTGCGACACCGCTTCCCGAGAGTGATTTTTTGGAGATACCTATATATTATGAGAAATTTGTTGCATACTTCTCGCCCAATAGCCCCTATCTAGAGCAAGAGAGTATTGAGTCGTCGTCATTGTCGGCTGAGTATATGTGGATTCTAAAAGAGGGACACTGTTTGCGTGGGCAAACCCTCGAAATATGTGGCGATAGTTCGGCAGCAGCAGCAATATACCAAGCTGGTAGTATTGCTACACTAGTGAGCATTGTAGACGAAAACGGTGGTTATACCATCATTCCCGAGCTACACATCCAGCTACTAAACCCCGAGCAACGCACACGTGTTCGCCACTTAGTATCGCCAGAGCCTAATCGTGAAATATCTATTATCGTTCGCAAAGATTTTGTGAGAGAACGAATGCTAAACATCATTGCATCCGAAGTAAAGAATATTATACCCGAAAGCATGGTTGATAGTAGGCTAAAGAAATTTACTATTAAGCTGTAATGGCTTAAACCATCAAAAGATACATTCAAGTAGGGTATTATTGCTAAATAAAAAAACTGCTTCTATAATTATAGAAGCAGTTTTTTTGTATTAAGTTATACTCCTGCATTAGCAGGTAGAGTACCTATATTAGGTCAAATTCATCTAGCATTTTGTTAATATCTTCAACCGAGTTGAACATCATTACATCAATAATTGATAGACCATTCTCAAAGTTTTCGGCTCCTCTACGTTGTGAGTAAAAATTGAGAGCAGGCTTGTGAAAAACTAGCTTGAT
>CAYJIL010000005.1:0-21200 GCA_964370235.1 uncultured Rikenellaceae bacterium
AAAACGGACTTAACCGATTAAAAATTTGCCATAAAAACGACTTTTAGGACAAAACTAGCCATGCTTTACACATAAAAAATCAAAACTCAAACTATATGATTAGCTACAAATCACAAGCGCACACCATAAGTCTTAGGGCGTGCATTGCAACAAGCATTGACAAAAAAACCCTCGTCTCATCCAAAGGATAAAACGAGGGAAAACAATATTTATTATATTACTCTATTTAACTTTAAGGTGATCGCCCGTAGAGCTCTTTAGTACACGCAAGAACTCTTCACGAGGAGCATAAGTTTTTGGAGAAGCAGGAATGCGGTTGTTATTACCATTATTCTTGAAACTACCATCCTCGTTTTGCTGCTTGACATTGCCATCAAGATACTTCATTAGAATAAACTCATCGAGACCATCCCACACATCATACAACTGCTCGGCAGTAGTTACAGAATATGTTGTCAAGAAATCTTTTGCTAGCTCTGGCGATTGCTTTAGTAGCTCACAAGCCACTTTATCAACCTGTGCAACTTCGGCAAAGCAAGCCTCTTCGTGCTTGTCGATCTCGTGACGAATATCTTTTGAGATTAGGTCATAACGCAGGTACGAAAGATTAGCCACACGGCTCACCATCCAAAACGCCGATGTTGGCGAGAACTCTAGCAAGCTACCATTACCCTCTTGCAAAGGCTCGGCAACTGCCGACGAAGACACATAGATTGGCGTTAGAGGCGAAGTTGCAGCATCGTCAACACCAAACCACACTAGCGCACCAACTTCGTCTGGAAGCTGTGGGCGAGACTGTGCCACAAACCAAAAACCTGTCTGCTGTGTAGCAATTGCACGCTCGTTAAAGTAACTTTCGCCATCTATTTTGAACGTAAGTGGTCTCCAACGATATGGTAGTGCACTAGGACCTGCACCAATATCTTTTGTCATATCCATAGGCGTACCTTCGTAATGGTCACGCATAGCATCAGCCACAGCCTTAACTGTTACTTTCTCCTTTGGCATAACATACAAAGGTAGACGCTTTGCAGTTTCATCGCCCATTGCATAGTCTAGGTATTGGCTCATATCCTCTTTACCTAGAATATTGAATGCACTCCACACACGTGCATCACAAAAACGCATTGCACCAAAATCTAGTGGAGCATAGGCATCGGCAAAGCTAAAATCTTTGTCCTTACCCTTAAAGTAACCCGCTTCACGTGCAAACGATACTACGTCTGGGCTATAAAGCACATTCTCGGGGTCGTTCATATCAAATGTAGTGATACGTGCTTGGTTAGCATGAGCCGAGATAGCACCATTTGGAATGCGCTGTGCCACCCATACAATACCTTTATTTACGTTCTTACCATCTACCATTTTTGTACCCTTACCAATAAGCTCCATATACCAAAGCTCATCTTTATCGGCAATCGAGAAGCTCTCGCCCGACGAGTAGTAACCATACTCGTTTGCTAGCTGAGCAATCATTTCAATTGCCTCACGTGCTGTTTTTGTGCGCTGAAGAGTGATGTAAATTAGCGAACCATAATCCATGACTGCCTCTTTATCTCGCAACTCGCTACGACCACCAAAAGTAGACTCAGCAATAATTAGCTGGTGTTCGTTTATATTACCCATAACCGAGTAGGTTGACTCGACCTGAGGGATTTTACCCAAATACTTACCCGTATCCCACTCATACACATCGAGCATTGTACCCGCTGGATATGTTGCTGCAGGACGAAAGTACATTTCGCCATACAAAGCGTGCGAGTCTGCCGAGTAGGTAATCATGTTAGAACCATCGGCCGATGCAGCTCGTGAAATGAGAATGTTTGTACACGCTTGTGTACTCTGCTGCTGAAACAGTGCCGCAAGGGCAAGTCCAGCTGTTAGAAAAAATCTTTTCATTCTATTATTATTTATGTGTTTAATATATCATAAATTTAGGTGCACAAAATTTTTATTATATCTCAAAGTTTATGTAATTTTGCACTATGTACACAAGGTGTAAACCTTTCAAAGTTAAAAAAAATGTCAATCAAAAAAAAATATAACGATATTTTAGCCTCGCTACCAAGCAGCGTTACGCTTGTTGCGGTATCTAAGCAAAAACCACACTCCTCTATTATGCAAGCCTACGAGGCAGGAGCTAGAGATTTTGGCGAGAACCGTCACCCCGAGCTTATCGAAAAGCACGAGGCTCTACCCAAAGATATTCGCTGGCATTTTATTGGGCATATGCAAACCAAGAAGTGCAAATATATAGTACCTATTGCTAGCATGATCCACTCGGTAGATACCCCCTCGCTTATAGAGGCAATAGATAAACAGGCAAAAAAGTGCGACAAGCACATCGATATACTTTTACAAATACACATTTCGCCCGACCAAACAAAGAGCGGCTTTTCGGTAGATGAGTTTAGGGAGTATATAAATAGTGGTAACTGGCAAGAACTAACAAACACTCGCCTGCGTGGTGTTATGGCTATGGGGTCGCATTATGCAGACGATAATGAGCTAAAATTAGAGTTCGAGGCAGTGTATTCGCTATTCGGCGAAGCAAAAAAAGCAATAAATTTAGATTATTTCGACACAATTTCGATGGGAATGTCGGACGATTACCCCCTTGCGGTGGAGTGCGGATCGACAATGGTGCGCATCGGAAGCACCATTTTTGCTCAATAGACACAAAAAAAGGCAAAATTTCTTTGATTTTTATTATACTGAATATCAAATAGTAACAAAAAAAGTGCAAAAAAACTTCAAAAAAAGTTCGCAAAAAATTTGGAGCGAATTATTTTTAACCTATCTTTGCACCACGAAAAAGTTACAACGCCGATGTAGCTCAGTTGGCCAGAGCAGCTGATTTGTAATCAGCAGGCCGTGGGTTCGAATCCCTCCATCGGCTCTATAAATTTTACGGCTGTCCTATGACAGAATTTGGGGAGATACCAAAGCGGCCAACTGGGGCAGACTGTAAATCTGCTGACTTATGTCTTCGTAGGTTCGAATCCTGCTCTCCCCACATCAAGCAAACAAGCTTTGTAAGCTGATGTAGCTCAGGGGTAGAGTACTTCCTTGGTAAGGAAGGGGTCACGAGTTCAAATCTCGTCATCAGCTCTCAATCTACAAACCAACAAAGGCTAACAAAAACAAAACAGATCGCTCATAAGGCGATTTTTTTTTGCTCCCTACAAAAGGCCTTCCACTGTTATTACGTTAACAATCAACGACTAATATTCAAGTGTCAAAATAAAAGTTACAAGCGAAACTACATTTTTTATTTTCCTATTGTTTTGAATGTAAAGATTGTCTATATTTGTCTGTTAATTATTGGTTAAACATAAAGTTAATAATATAATAACTTACAATTATGCATTCAATAGAAACTTACGATTTCGCAGGTAAGCGTGCGATTATTCGTGTGGATTTTAACTGTCCACTTGACGCTGATTTCAATGTAACAGATGACAACCGTATTCGTGCGGCAGTGCCTACTATCAAGAAGGTACTAGAGAAAGGTGGTAGCGTTATACTAATGTCACACCTTGGTCGTCCAAAGAAAAATAACGATGAGAAATTCTCTCTATCACACATCATCTCGGCTGTTGAGAAGAGAATTGGTGTAGAGGTTAAATTTGCTGGCGATTGCCAAGGCGAGAAGGCTGCCGAAATGGCTGCTGCTCTTAAGCCGGGTGAGGTAATGATGCTTGAGAATCTTCGTTTCTATGCAGAGGAAGAGGGTAAAGCACGTGGTCTAGCTGCTGACGCTAGCGACGAGGAGAAGGCAGAGGCTAAGAAAGCTGTTAAGGAGTCACAAAAGGCATTCGTTGCTCGTCTTGCATCATACGCAGACTGCTACGTTAACGATGCATTCGGTACTGCTCACAGAGCACACGCATCTACTGCTCTTATTGCAGATCACTTTGCAAATGACAAAATGTTTGGTTACGTAATCGGCGGCGAGCTTGGTGCTATCGACAAAGTACTAGAGTCTCCAGAGCGTCCATATATCGCAATTCTTGGTGGTTCAAAAGTATCTTCAAAGATTACTATCATCGAGCGTCTACTAGAGAAAGTTGACATCCTTATCGCATCGGGTGGTATGGCATTTACATTCTCGGCTGCACTAGGTGGCAACGTAGGTAGCTCTCTTTGCGAGCCAGATCAGTATGAAACTGCTCTACGCATTATTGCTCGTGCAGAGGAGCTAGGTGTTAAACTACTACTTGCAGAAGATGCAGTATGTGCACAGGAGTTCAAGAACGACACTCCAACACAAATCTTTAACGATAACGAAATTCCAGAAGGTTGGATGGGTCTTGATATTGGTCCTAAGTCTCAAGCTAAATTTGCAGAGGCTATCAAGGGTTGTAAGACTATCCTATGGAATGGCCCAATGGGTGTATTCGAGATGGATAACTTTGCTGCAGGTTCAAAAGCTGTTGCTGAGGCTATCGCAGAGGCGACTGCAAACGGTGCATTCTCTCTAATTGGTGGTGGTGACTCTGTTGCTTGTATCAACAAGTTTGGTATGGCTGAGCAGGTTAGCTACAACTCAACTGGTGGTGGTGCTCTACTAGAGTACATGGAGGGAACTATTCTTCCGGGTATCGCAGCTATTCGTGGCAAGTAATTAGCAAAAGTAAAGTAATCAGTGGCAGGTATATTCTTGTCACTGATTACCTATTTAATATAAGGACATACAATAGTCAAAATAACTTAATTTACAAAACTATGAGAATTGAAAAAATCGTTGCTCGTGAGATCCTAGACTCACGCGGTAACCCAACAGTAGAGGTAGACGTTCTACTAGAATCAGGTGTAATGGGTCGTGCTTCTGTACCATCGGGAGCTTCAACAGGTGAGTTCGAGGCACTAGAGCTTCGTGATGGCGACAAAGGTCGTTACCTAGGTAAAGGTACTCTTAAGGCAGTTGCTAACGTTAACGACGTTATCGCTCCAGCTCTTGAGGGTTACTCTGCACTAGATCAGCGTGCTATCGACCACAAAATGCTTGCTATGGACGGCACAGAGACTAAGAGCAATCTTGGTGCTAACGCTATCCTTGGTGTTTCTCTAGCGGTTGCTAAAGCTGCTGCTGAGTACCTAGGTATGCCACTTTACCGTTACATCGGTGGTGTAAACACATTCTCTCTACCAGTTCCAATGATGAACATCATCAACGGTGGTTCTCACTCTGATGCTCCTATCGCATTCCAAGAGTTTATGATCCGTCCTATCGGTGCTCCATCTTTCCGTGAGGCTCTACGTATGGGTGCTGAGATTTTCCACGCACTTAAGAAAGTACTTCACGACCGTGGTCTTAGCACTGCAGTAGGTGACGAGGGTGGTTTCGCTCCAGCACTTAACGGTACTGAGGACGCTATCGAGTCTATCCTTCTTGCTGTTAAGAACGCAGGTTACGAGGCTGGTAAAGATATCACTATCGGTATGGACTGTGCTGCAAGTGAGTTCTGCATTGACGGTATCTACGACTACTCTAAGTTCGAAGGTCCTAACGGTGCTAAGCGTACTGCAGATCAGCAGGTTGATTTCCTTGAGGAGCTTGTTAACAAGTACCCAATCGATTCTATCGAGGACGGTATGGGCGAAGGCGACTGGGATGGCTGGAAGAAGCTTACAGAGCGTATCGGCGATCGTTGTCAGCTTGTAGGTGATGACCTATTTGTTACAAACGTTAAGTTCCTTTCTAAAGGTATCGAGACTGACTGTGCAAACTCTATCCTTATCAAGGTTAACCAAATCGGTTCTCTTTCTGAGACTCTTGATACTATCGAGATGGCACACCGTCACGGTTACACTACAGTTACTTCACACCGTTCTGGTGAGACTGAGGACGCTACAATTGCAGATATCGCAGTTGCTACAAACTCTGGTCAAATCAAGACTGGTTCTCTTAGCCGTAGTGATAGAATGGCAAAATACAACCAACTTCTTCGCATCGAGGAGGAGCTAGGTGATCTTGCTACTTACGGTTACAAGCGTGTTAAGTAATCTTAACTAAGCTATATAGCAATGGGGTGATCTCGTTTGAGATCACCCCATTTTTTTTGGCTACGTAGCAAAAAATATAATTTAGCCGCATTCGTTAGTTATTTTTGGCAGCAGTACTATCTAGTAATTTAAAATATTCTTGTGCCATGCGCTCGCCCAAGGTAACCATTGCAGGTGCAACAAAGTGCGATGCACCACCTATGCCACCACGCTCTAAATCGGCACTCTTTGCGATTGCACTATTGGGGTCTATTTGGCTTGCTTTAATTTGATTTCGCACACCAATCTCTCTAAATGCCCATGTGTGGCTGTTTATTTCGCCCATAACAAAAGGAAGTTCGTGGCTGCCAATGTCCTTGCGAATAGAGCGGCGGAACATATCAAGCAATAGATCATAATCTTGTGCCATCTGCTTGCTTATACCTGCCTCATGTTCGCCCTGCATCCAAAACATACCACAAATTTCGTAGGTCATATTATTAGTTTCTAGGCTATTGAGGGCTGCATTTATGTTGCTTACAAGCTCTTTGTATAGCTGCCCTGACTCCCTATTATGTGTACCCGGATACCATATTCTTTCGCCACTATCAAAATCTTTTAGGGCAGGAATAAAATCGTTGTAGTCTTGGCTAGGAGCAATGCCCGTACCACCTACGGCATATTTGATGATGGCAATTTTCTCGCCTTTATATTTTTGCTGAAGGCTAAGCGCAATGCCAACTTCGATTCCAAAACATCCATCTTTATAGCCATTTTCGGTCGAAATATCAGATACTCCCACCTTTAGATCTTGCCACACACCTGCACCTTGTTTTGCATTTGTGCCAGCCCAAAATAGTACATCGCCCTTGGTTGCAGCAATTTTTGACAACAAGTCTTGCTTTTTGTCACCCATTTGATCGATATGGTTATACCCCACCGCATTTGACTGACCAGCAACAATAAACACTTTTACCTTCTCTATCGAATTATCGACATCGGATACTTTGCGAGCAACGGGCTTTTTAACCTCGGCTACATTATCTTTGTAGTTCCACTGAGCTCCTGCAAAGGCATACCAAAATGTAGCAGGGCTATAATTCATCTTTGAGTAGTATGGGTGCCAAATTTCCATATCAAACTTTAGCGAACTATCAAATGGTATGGCATCTAACAAGCGGTAGCGATTATTTACCGATAGCCCCGGAGTCTTGTTTCCCTCGCCCAGCGGCTGCGACACACTTATTGACGAAAACCATTGTGGCCTACACCAAGCATATGAGTAGTAATCTTCGGTTCCTGTACCAAAGTGTGAAGGGAATGATTCACCATCGACATATATTTTCTCGTCGCCTTCGCCCCACCAGTTTATACCCGTTTTGTCGGGATATGAATTATAGATGGTTAGGTTGTCGGCCACAAAGACACCTTTACCCTCTATCTCTATGAAGTTATAATCGCTCTTATTTACCGATTCTAGATGTTTGGTTTCGTTCCATGCAGCGTGAAAGTACATACTATTCTTGTCCCACTTATAATCTTCGTGTACAACATCAAAGGCGTTAACTCTAATGCTCTGCTCGCCATAGTTATGCAGAACCACCTTGGCAGTTTTGCTAAAAGGCATAACCCATTTTGCTTCCATTGCTCCAAGACTATCGGCAGAGATGTAGAATGTTTTGTTATTAAGTTTGCGATATCCCACGCCATAGAACTGCCCCACAGGACACCAAACCGTTTTCATATCGTCAAAAGTAATCTCAAGAACAGTAGATCGCAATGCTTGCTCAATATCTTTGGCATCGATATTACAACGCAAAGTCGTTATAGCCTTTTGACCTTCAAGGTTGATTTGCATTTGCTCACCAGCAGCTATCGAACCTTGTTTGCTAGTTAACATTCCCGTAACCACAGATTCTCTTTGCTCTAATATATGAGCATAACATGCTAGGTCTTTACTATATTTGTTAATAGTATTTTTGTCGAAACTCTCTACTACCACCCTATCATCGTACCTTCTATAATTTATAGCATAGTAATGGCCATTCCAACCATCGCTATCATCCTCAAAAGGCTCATAGGTTATCTTGCAGCTCTGGGCATAGGGGATTGGTAGCAAGAAGTTTAACCCTCGCCAAGTTGGGTTCTCGCTCTCTTTGGGGGCATAAAATGCAAAAGGTTCGCCTACCATACCATTATTTTCGACCAAATTTTTATTCTTTAAAGTAATGGTGGGCTCTTTGTCTCCATCTATATATATACGATATAGTCCGCCAATCTCGTCGGGTACGCCACCAAAAGTAGCCCAAAATCTAACGATTGCACCAGCACCATAATCCTCCATCATCACAAGTTCGTTGCGATTACTGTTCACCTCTTGGCGAATGAATTGCCCAAAATCGTGATTTTCGAACCATCCTTTACCCCAGTCTCTACCACTTTGTGGACGAAATGCACCATCTTCTATTGCTGTTACACTGCTTGTTGATTCACGAGAATAGCTAGATGCTTGCACTAGCTTATAATTAGAGTTATAATTCCACTGTGCCAAACTCTGTCGATTACTCATCTCCTCTAGCAGAGTGGCAAAGGTAACTACCCTACTCTTTTGTGCAGCCAGTAATGGTAGGTGCAATAGAAATAGGAGTGCAAAAAATATAGAACGCTTCATATTATTTAGTACTTGAAATTGTTATCACTATTATTAGTTGAAATGGTGCTTGTGGGCGATAGATATTTTATGTTTATTTTAGAATATTTTTTTGCCATTTTTTGTGCCAAAGCAACCTCATCTCCTTTTGTGCGAGGGTCGATATCTTGCTTTGGTGTATTAACATAGTTAATTTCCCAATCGGCTAAATCATCATAAAAATCGTTGGCACGAAAAGCCTCACGACCATGATTGAGCGGAGTCCCCTCTTCGTTATATGGCTCACCATTTTGGTAACTTGTTAGCATTAGGTCGAATAGTCGCTCCCAACGAGGATGGTAATATCGCCTAATGTGCCCAGCCCACTCACGCCAAGAGTAGTCGAACTGTTTGCACTCATAACCCGGAGTAAAGCCCCAATATGTTATTAGCTCGGTAGCATCTTTTTCGAACTGATCTTTCTCTTGTGGAGTCACTCCCCAGCTGCGTGCATCGCTCACCCATTTGTCAAAATTCCATTCGCTACGAGATGTCAACATTTTATCTACGTCTAGTAATAGATCCAAGAATCTTTTACTATGTAACTTAAAATCATCTATATTGCCATCTTTGTATGCCGCTGTGGCTGCCTTTTGAATACGCTGAGCTAGATTAGTCATGATTTGTCGTTGCAAGTCAATAACATCGAAACGATATATACTCGACGAGCGCAATAGTTTTGCATCGGCAAGTAGTAGCTCTTGTGCTTTGTATAGTTGTTGCTCGTCATAAGGTATCATAAAACCTGCATTAGGCCCCGATTTTTTGACATCAATGGCAGGGCGAGCTGCAATTACAGAGCTAAACTCTACCCCGTTCGTCCCCTCGGCATAGGCTGTGTTAAGCATAATTTGCCATGCTTTGCGTGCGTTCTCGCTCTTAGCACCATAAGCACGCTCTACATAGGCATCTAGCCACTTTTCTATATCGATAGCTCCTTGATATAGCGGCATTTCATAAACCAAAGCATAGTATATTGGGTTTTGGTTTATCGACTCCATAAACAAACCCGAGCCCACAGCCTGAGGTGTTTTCTCTCGTGCCGAAACATATTGATTGGTAGCCAACAGTCGCAAGTCGCCATGCAAGTTTATTCTACCCCCAAAATTGTGCAAATTACCTACCACAAAGTCATAACCCCAAAAATCGTTACGCCCACCATTCAAACACAGTACCACTAATTTATCTTTGGGGAATTGCGTCACAATTGGCTCTAATATACTCCACGACTGCATAGCAATTACGGCATCTTTATCGCTCTGCTTAATAACATCGTATATTACCTTACCAACTTTTTGTAGGTATTCTTTTGAATTATCGGGCGGTGTACTCTCATGAAATGGGTCGGCAGCATATACGCCATGATTGCCAAACAGCTCTTTTTGATTTTTCATAAATATCGCACCCATCTTCTTAAACAAAGGATCTAGTGGGTCGAGTTGCGATACACCCTCAAAGCCATACCATTCGGGCTGCTGTGCTATCTTTGCATTGGGATATTTTTCTTTTAGGAGCTTGGGTACATATCCTGTAAATGCTTGTTGAATAGGTTGCATCCCTAGCTCTAGTTGACGAGCATATATCTTTTTTGCCAACTCTTTGTGACTCTCTATCCAGCTCAAAGGCAAACCACCCCCAATGCTCTCGATATTTGGCATCCACTGCCAAGCCTGATGTGCTGGCAGAACCAAAAAGCTACGAGCTTCTTTGTCGGTGAAACCCATATCGAGCAGAGTTTCATACCACACAGCATCGAGCCCAATAGTTTGCAAAGGCATATTGATAGAGTTCATAGCCATGAAATCTATCTCGCGCTGCCATCGCTCCCAATCCCACCACGGTGCAGTATATGATATGGTGCAGTAGTTAAAATTTACTCTATACTTTCCGTTTATTGTGCGGCGCTCTTTCTTGGGTTGTGGTAATATTGACGGTAGGTATAATTGATCGCCAAACCACGATAGCTGCGCTTTACAGCTATATTTTAAATACCAATTAAATGCTGTGGCAAGCGACACATGGTTATTACCTCGCAAAATAACTTTTTTATCGAGGTAGTCTATTTCAAAACAATCTTCGCCATCTTTGGTACTATCTATATATTCGATTTGATACTGGCTAGAGTAGCCTGGTGTTATTCTCTCTATGAGGTCATAAATCGCTTTTGTTGATTGAGTGGCAGCCAAATCTACTGTTACAAATAGCAGAAGTAATAGCGTCAGGATTTTCTTCATAAAATATTAGGGTTATTTAGTTTATCACTTATCAAAGTTAACAAATATAATCTATTATAATAGCTTATGCAAATTTTAACAACTAAAGACACAATTACACATTACAATTAACAACAACACGAAACAAGCACATATACTATGCAAAATCCCCTCAAAAGCCTTTTACAGCCTTTGAGGGGATATTAACTTATAGCAAACCTTATGCTTAGAATCTCATTCCAACACCTAGCTGAGCAACACTATTGCGCTCTTTGTCGATTACGTTGGTTATACCAACGTTGTATCTTAGGTTAAGGTAAACCTCTGACGAAACATCTAGGTTGATACCAAATGCCCACGCTAGATCCAATGCCGAAGGATTTGAGACTGCCGATAGCTTTGTAGATGTTTTTGAATCATCGGTTATGATTTTATATCTCGAAGATAGCAACACACCTAGCTGTGGCCCTGTCTCTATACTCACAAAATAGACTGGATATATTTTTACCAAAAGTGGTATATTAATGTAATCGAGAGTTATTTTGGTTGTAACATCATTAACTCTATCTTTTGCTCCCTGAGCCGAATATACAAGTTCCGAAGATATAGCAAGCAAACCCGTTAGGCGGTTCTCATAGGTAAGACCCATGTTGAAAGTACCCCTTGAATTCATGTTAGACTGTGTGATATTAGCCAAGTTAAAACCTAGCTTAGCACCAAATCGACTCGAACCAACCGTTTGTGCCGATAGCGTTGTAAAGACTACCAATGCAACTAGTAGTGATAATAATTTCTTCATAAGAAAATAGTTTAAGACAATTATTTTATTCGTCTAATATCGGCACCAAGCGCACGTAGACGGCCATCGATATTCTCATATCCACGGTCGATTTGCCCAACATTATGAATTAGGCTAGTGCCATCGGCAGATAGTGCTGCAATTAGCAGAGCCACCCCAGCACGAATATCGGGCGATGTCATCACCGATGGACGCAGCTGAACTTTGTGGTCGTGACCAATTACAGTTGCACGGTGTGGATCACACAAAATAACCTGAGCCCCCATATCAATTAGCTTGTCGACAAAGAATAGTCGGCTCTCAAACATCTTTTGGTGTATAAGCACTGTTCCTTTTGCCTGTGTAGCTACAACCAAAAATAGCGATAGTAGGTCGGGAGTTAAGCCCGGCCATGGAGCATCGGCGATAGTCATTATCGAACCATCAATAAAACCCTCAATCTCGTAGCTATCTTGCACAGGAATATATAAATCGTCGCCCCTACGCTCCATCTTAATACCCATGCGAGAGAATTGAGACGGAATAATACCTAGATTGTCATAAGAAACATCCTTGATTGTAATCTCTGAACGTGTCATTGCTGCAAGACCAATAAAGCTACCAATCTCAATCATATCGGGTAGCATAGTGTGCTCACAACCACCCAAACTTGTTACACCTTCGATATTAAGCAGATTGGAACCAATACCCGTAATTTTTGCACCCATCGAGCACAACATCTTACACAGCTGCTGAATATATGGCTCACACGCTGCATTGTAGATGGTGGTAGTACCTTCGGCCAAAACTGCTGCCATTATAATGTTAGCCGTACCCGTAACCGAAGCCTCGTCAAGTAGCATGTAACAGCCCTTTAGCTTGCTACACTCTACGTGATAGAAACTCTTTTGGCTATCGTAGTTAAAGCGTGCACCTAGCTGCTGAAAGCCCAAAAAGTGTGTATCTAAGCGGCGGCGACCTATTTTGTCACCACCCGGCTTGGGTATAAAACCACGCCCAAAGCGTGTTAATAGTGGCCCAAGAATCATAACTCCACCACGTAAACGAGCAATGTCGTTAACATATTGCTCGCTTTCCATGTAGGCAAAGTCTATCTCCTTTGCACAAAAAGCATAGCTCTTTTCCGACAGCTTTTCTACCTCGACCCCCATTTTGCCCAATAGCTCGATAAGTGCCAAGACATCGATAATCTGTGGTATATTATTTATAACTACTCGCTCGGGAGTAAGCAGCACAGCACACAAAATTTGTAGTGCTTCGTTTTTTGCACCCTGAGGGGTAATTTCCCCAAAGAGCGGCTTGCCACCCTTTACCTCAAATGTAGACATATATTGTATAAATTATTTAATCAAAAAAATCACCTACTTTAGATATAGCATCCTCTAGTGCAAAGACCACTACTCTATCGTATGCACGAATTGCTGTGTCGCCCGTTGCAATATATACCTTATCGCCCCTAACAATACCTCCAATAATAGCATTGCGACTAAAGCCCATCTCTTTAATAGTAGAGCGTGTTGCCTTGCTATCGGGCTTGGCAATAAACTCCATAACCTCTGCCGAACAACCTGTCAAACATTTGATTGTTTGCACATCGGTATCCATCGTAAAACGGAATATATTACTAGCCGTAATTAGCTTTTTGTTGATAATGGTATTGATACCTATATTCTCGGCTACCTTAATGTAGTTCATGTTCTCAATCTCGGCAATCACCTTTTTAACCCCCATACGCTTGGCAAGCATTGCCGCAAGTATGTTGGTCTCCGATCGTCCCGTTACAGCTACAAAGGCATCCATACTACCCAGCTCCTCCTCAACTAGCATATCCATATCACGACCATCGTGGTTGATGATAAGAGTTTTGTCGAGAGCCTGTGCTAGTTTTTGTGCCTTGTGCCCATCATACTCGATGAGTTTAACGTTCATTTCGTTTTGGAGCCTACGTGCCAAACGCTGACCAATCTTGCTACCACCAAGAATCATCATCTTTTTAACATCGACGCTGTCCATGCCCGAGTAGTTCATCACCTCTTTTACATATCGGTAATCGGAGATAACATATATGGTATCTCCTTGCATATACTCATCGTTGGGTGTTGGCAGAATGGTGTCGCCACCTCTCGATATTGCAACTGTGCGATATTTAAACTCTGCCATCTCACGTGTCATATCGCCCAAACGACGACCAACAAGTGGCGAGGACATATCTAGACTAAACACCACTAGCGATAGCCTATCACCACCAAACGAAACATACTCCGAACTTAGTGTATTGCCCAAAAGTGTTGTAAGCTCATCGGCAGCTACCTTTTCGGGATAGAAAAGATAGTCGATACCCATGTTAATAAAGACCTCTTTGTTGTCGGGCTGAAGATACTCGTCATTATCGATACGAGCGATGCATTTTTTGGCACCCAAACGCTTGGCAAGCATGGCCGAAATAATATTTTTCGACTCATCTGGCGACACTGCAATAAATAGTTTTGTGCGCTTTAGGTCTATTTTGCCCAATGCCTCAAAGGTAGTTTGATCGCCGTGTATAGTAAATATATCGGCAATCTTACTTATGTTGTCTAAACGCTTTTCGTCATCGTCAATAACGGTAACATCGTGATGTTCGTCACTTAGCATCTTGGCTAGGTGACTACCAACTTCACCCGAACCAGCAATTACTATTCTCATCTAAAATAGGTTTATGCCCCCAACAAAAAACAGGAGCCCAAATATCAGACAAATATAGCATATTTAACCTCAACAACAAAATATTAAAGTACTCGAAAAAATAATTAGTAGAGAGACGAAAAAAGCGTGACTAGCACCCAACGGTGCTTGCCACGCTCTTTCACTATTTAATAATCTAAAATTACTTCTTAGCAGGCTTCTCGATAAGTGCCTTGCGAGATAGTTTCATTTTTCCGTTCTTAGGATCAACCTCAAGAAGCTTAACCTCCATCATGTCGCCCTCTTTGATGCCTGTGTCTTCCATTGACTCAAAACGACGGTGGTCGATCTCGCTAATGTGAAGCAAACCATCCTTACCCGGAAGAATCTCGATAAATGCACCAAATGTCATAATCGATTTTACTTTACCTGTATAAATTTCGCCTGGCTCTGCAACAGCAGTGATGCCTTTGATGCGAGCAACTGCTCTATCGATAGCATCCTTGTTAACTGCAAAGATATCAACAACACCTTTGTCGTCAACCTCAGAGATAGTGATTGTAGCACCTGTCTCTTTTTGCATCTCCTGAATGATTTTACCACCCGGGCCAATAACTGCACCGATAAACTCAGAAGGAATGCGAAGCTGAACAACACGTGGGACAAACGCCTTAAAGTCTTCTCTTGGCTCAGAGATAGTCTCCTCTAGTTTGTCTAGAATGTGTAGACGACCTTGGCGAGCTTGCTCTAGTGCTTGTGTAAGAACCTCGTATGATAGACCGTCAACTTTAATATCCATCTGCGTAGCAGTGATACCGTCTCTTGTACCAGTCACTTTAAAGTCCATATCCCCCAAGTGATCCTCATCACCTAGAATGTCTGAAAGAACTGCGAATTTGCCATCACCACCATCTGTGATAAGACCCATTGCGATACCCGAAACTGGCTTCTTAATCTTTAGACCAGCATCCATAAGCGCTAGTGTACCAGCACAAACAGTAGCCATAGAAGAAGAACCGTTACTCTCTAGGATGTCAGAAACGATACGCACAGCGTATGGGTTGTCCTCGCCTAGTGGCACCATGCGCTTAAGAGCACGGTATGCAAGGTTACCATGACCAACCTCACGACGAGAAACGCCACGTGCAGGACGTGCATCACCCGTAGAGAATGGTGGGAAGTTATAGTGAAGAACAAATTGCTCTGTTCCTTGTACAAGTACTTGGTCGATCATCTTCTCGTCCATCTTTGTACCTAGTGTTACAGTAGTTAGCGACTGAGTCTCACCACGTGTAAAGATTGCAGAACCGTGTGCTGCTGGCAGGTAGTTAATCTCTGAGCAGATAGGACGAATCTCGTTAGTCTTACGACCGTCAAGACGAATACCCTCCTCTAGGATCATATTACGCATAGCCTTCTTTAGTACATCATCGTGGAAGTAACGCTTGATTAGAGATTTTTTCTCTGCAAGCTCCTCTTCGCCATATTGAGCCATAAACTCAGCCTCTAGTGCCTCGAACTGCTCGCTACGCTCATGCTTAGCCGACTGGCTCTTAGCAATCTCGTATGCTTTATCATAAGTTTCAGCAATTACCTTTGCACGAAGCTCCTCGTCGCTTTTCTCGTGACAGTAAGTACGCTTAACATCTTTACCTAGCTCTTTTGAAAGCTCCATCTGTACTAGACAGTGCTTCTTAATTTCTTCGTGAGCAACCTTGATAGCCTCTAGCATAACTGCCTCGCTAACCTCGCTCATCTCACCCTCTACCATAAGGATGTTGTCATAAGTAGCACCAACCATTACGTCAAGCTCTACTTTATCCATTTGAGAGAATGTAGGGTTAATTACAAACTCACCATCGATAAGTGCAACACGTACCTCAGAAATTGGACCATTGAATGGAATATCAGATACTGCTAGAGCAGCCGATGCAGCAAGACCTGCAAGAGCGTCTGGCTGAATGTCTGTATCTGCCGAAATAAGGTTAACTGTTACAAAAACGTCAGCATGGTAGTCTGCTGGGAAAAGTGGACGTAGAGCACGGTCGATTAGACGAGATACCAAGATCTCCGAATCTGACGCACGACCCTCACGCTTCATAAAGCCACCCGGGAAACGACCACAAGAAGCATACTTCTCTTTATATTCAACCTGAAGAGGCATGAAATCACAATCCTCTTTAGCATCTTTTGCTGCAACAACAGTAGCAAGTAGCATTGTATCGCCCTGCTTTACAACAACCGCACCGTCAGCTTGCTTAGCTAGCTTACCAGTCTCGATAATGATCTCTCTGCCATCGCCTAGAGAGATACTCTTTTGTTTTACATTGTATAACATCGTAAGTTGTTTTTGACACACATTTGTGCCCATTATTTAATACTCATTTACTCAGAGGACAAATGTACAAAAAAATAACGAGTTACAACATCTTTACCAAAATATTTATTACAGCTTTACACCATTAACTATGTGCCTATAATGTGCCTCAAGCGACTCATACAGCATAGTTGCCATGTGTAGGTAACCCTCTTGTGAGAGATGAATTTTGTCCGACGAATAAAATTCGCTTTCTTGATGATATAAGCCCGACTCTTTTGCTCCACGATAGCCATCAAAAATGGCTAGCGAATTTTGTGCTGCATAATCCACAAGCAGTTTAGCTACTTGTGCACAAGCTGCCACCTCTTTGCCTCTGCGATAAAACGGAGCAGGAGTAGTAAGTATTATATAGCTATTGGGGTTTGCCTCTTTTAGTTGTGTGACGAACCTGTCGACCTGCCCCAAAAATTGCTGGGCATTAAAGCTATAACCCGAGGCTTCGTTTGTTCCCATCGACACAATAATAAGCCTAGGATCAAGCAATGCACACTGCCTTGCAATTTGGGGGTAGCGACCATAGTGCATATAGGTAGCACCATTAATACCTATCGAGTGATAAACAACCCCCGAAGTGGCTTTGCGCAAATCAAAACCATAGTAGGTTACCTCGCCACTGGAGCGTAGCGAAATGCTGTCGCTTGGCTGGCTTAGCGCAATGGTGGTGGTTACTCCCTGTTCGTCTTGGCCACATCCCATACCCAAATCGAGTGTCGATGTAGTGTTTATTTGGCTCGAGGTTGGACTATGAAAAATTGTCACTTCATCAAACCAGCGATCTTCGCCCCCCGAGGCTTGGTGCAAGAGTAGCTCAACCGAACCATCCTCACACGATATTGCCATAGCCCCAATTCCGGGCACAACATCGGGGTTGCGATCTACTATTTTGCCCTTTGCCCAGCGATTTTGTGATAGCACGCTGTAATCTCTAGGCTCGTTTGTCGAAGATAGCTTTAGGGGCATAATTAGCCCTCTACCACCACTGCCAAAATCTTGGCTAAAACGGCGGCGTAGCTCGCCCGTTAAAATACCTGCCTGTATGTGTGAATCGCCAATATGAATTACCGAAAGTTGGTCGAGAGAATTTTCTATCCCAAAGAATTTGAGGTATTCTAGATGTCTGAATTTTTTTGCCAAGCTAACATAGCTGCTATCGATACCACGAGTTAAACTAGGGCGTGGTAGCTCGTAGTGACTAGAGACAAGCGCACACGGTGTAATTATGGCCGCTAGCAATAAAACTAGAGATAAAATCGTATTAAATAGTCTCATTAGAGTTATTTGGTTTATATACTTTAGCCCACAAAAGTATAATAAATTTTGGGAGTGACCATATTATGGCATTTTTGTGACAAAAAATTAGAGTGTAAGGGGGCAAACTTTACACAAAAAAGATTATCTTTGCCTTGGCTTTTTATGTACTAAAAAGTTAGAAACAGTTGAAACTATAAAATAATTTAAAAAATGTCTATTTTATTGCAAGCTACACAGCTGCCAGAGCTCCCAACGCAGGCAGTTGCAAAGTCGGTTGGTTTAGGAGATCTAATTATGGCAGGAGGTTGGCTAATGATACCTCTAGCAATTTTGTTTGGTGTCTCAATCTTTATATTCGTCGAAAGATATAGGGTGATTAGTCGTGCTGCGAAGAACGATATAAACTTTATGAACAAAATACAAGATCTAATGTACGATGGACAGCTAAATTCGGCTGTTGATATGTGCCGTAGAACCAACTCGCCAATAGCACGCATGATTGAAAAAGGGCTTATTCACCTTGGTCGTCCGCTAGAGGATGTGCGTAGTTCTATTGAGAACGCTGCAAACCTAGAGGTATCTAAGCTAGAGAACAACCTACCGTTTCTTGCTACTATTTCGGGCGGTGCGCCAATGATTGGTTTCTTGGGTACGGTACTAGGTATGGTCGAGGCATTTATTAATATGTCACAAGCGGGTGGTTCGGTAGATATAGCACTACTATCTAGTGGTATGTACACAGCGATGGTAACAACCGTAGCAGGTCTTATTGTTGGTATTCCTTCGTACTTTGGATACAACTACCTAACACAGCGCATTGGTAAGCTAATATTCCAGATGGAGGCTAACACAATTGCGTTTATGGATATTCTCACACAACCAGTAGAGGAGTAAAAACTATGGCTATAAAGAGAGGCGTAAAGGTATCGGCAGAGCCAGGGGCTGCGTCGATGACCGACCTAATGTTCCTGCTACTAGTCTTTTTGATGGTAGCAACAACGCTTATCAACAGCAACGCTCTAAAGATACTTCTTCCAAAGAGCGCAAATCAAGTTAACGATAAGCCAACAACAACAATATCTATTACTAGCGACCTCAAGTACTATATAGATAATGTAGCAACACCTTTTTCGGAGATTGAACCAAAGCTACAACAAAAGTTTGAGGGCACAGATAAACCTGTGGTTATGCTAAACATGGATAAGAGACTATCGGTAGAGGAGTTTACAAAGGTTATGAACATTGCAAAGCGCAACAACTACTCCCTATTTATGATGACAACACCATAACATAGAGTATGCACCAATACAAAGAAGATAATCCAAAAGATAGGCTATATGGCATTCTTGCAGCTTGTGCTGCATATATGCTTATAGCCTTTTTGATTATAGCTATCTCTATAACCGTTAAGAGGGAACGCCCACAAGACGAGTTATTGGCAGGTGGCGTATTGTTAGAGTTTGGGGCAGACGAGGCTGGTTTTGGAGAAGAGGCACCCAAGCCTACACCAGAACCATCAAAGCCACAAGAGTCTGAACCCGAACCACAAACCAAAGTAACAGAGAGCGAGCTTGCAGTTACTGCAACCGACTCTACGGCAACAAAAAAGAAAGAGCAAACAAAAGAGGCTAGCACCCAAAACGAAAAGCCAAAGGAGGAGCCCAAGAAAAAACCTAGTGTCAACAAAAATGCACTATTCCCTGGCAAGAGCACAAGCCAAGGCAAAGGCGAAATAGAGGGCGAGAGCGGCACAACGGGTAGCCTCGATGGGCAAGAGGGCGGAAGTGGCGCAGGCGGCACTACTAGCGGCATTGGTAATGCATCGCTTGCAGGTCGATCGCTAGTTGGCGCACTCCCCAAACCCAGATATGACGTAAATAGCGCAGGGCGTGTAGTGGTAGAGGTGAGGGTTAACAACCAAGGCAAAGTCGAAAATGCGACCTACCGAGCGCAAGGCTCTACGACCACAAACACGGCACTTGTGCGTGCTGCTATTGATGCTGCAAAAATGGCAAGGTTCAATATAGACGAAGATGCACCTCTCACTCAGATTGGTACAATTTCGTATGATTTTAAGATTGAGTAATTTGCATTCTCAGCTATTTTTACTATCTTGCACAAACAAACCATAACCAAACTACTTATGAAAGCAAATTTCATTAAGACCAAAGGTATTCTTATAACATTCCTATTATCTCTATTTGGCGTTGTTTCTTGTAGCGACGATCCAACACCAGAGATGTACGGAACACCTAGTGCCGATTACAAAATTTCGGGTAGAGTAACAACTGAGGATGGAGCTGCAATAAAGGGCATAGAAGTAACTGTTAATAATGTTAACGGTGTTGCACCCCAAGAGCTTACAACGACCACTAGCGAAGATGGCACATACGACATTAATATTACCAAAGGATCATACACAACCGACATTGAGATGAGCTTTAAAGATATTGATGGCGAAGAAAATGGATCTTTCTCAAACCAAGACAAAACCATTGCTTTAGAAGAGAGCGACTTTAAAGGTGCCGATGAATGGTATCATGGAGTTGTAGAATCAAATAATGTAGATGCGAAGTTGGCGGCAAGTACCGTAGACAGCAAAACTTCTCAAAAAAAATAGATTGATATGAAAGCAAACTTCATTAAAACAAAAGGTATTTTTATTGCATTTTTGATGTCACTTTTTGGCATTGCATCTTGTGAGGACGATGGTGGAGATACACCACTAATGTATGGTACACCAAATGCCGACTACAAAATTTCGGGTAAAGTTACCAATGCCGATGGGGTTGGAATTAAAGGTATCGAGGTAACTACCAATGAGCTTAGAGAGCTTAGTAGTAGTAGTACAGAAGCAGCTACGGCTACAACACTTGATGATGGTAGCTATACACTAGAAATTAACGGTAGCTCCTCTTTAACGAAGTTCACAGTAAACTTCGAAGATGTCGATGGTGAAGAAAATGGCGAATATGCTAACACCAGCAAAAATGTCACCCTAGGAAGCGATGATTTCAAGGAGGGAGACGGCGACTGGTTTATTGGCAAGGTTGAAGTAACTGTTGATACATCACTAACAGAAAAGTAAACAATAAATTTATATACAGCACCTCTCAGCCTCTCAGAGCCTGGGAGGTGTTTTACTAACCACATACACAAGTAAAGAGTGAATAACAAGATAGGATTTACAAAACGCCTGAAGCTAGACCTCTTCAA
>CAYJIL010000005.1:21300-25503 GCA_964370235.1 uncultured Rikenellaceae bacterium
AAAGAGTGAATAACAAGATAGGATTTACAAAACGCCTGAAGCTAGACCTCTTCAAGCTACACATAGACAACCTAATACAAGAACACACACTAAAGCAACTGTTTTGGGAGTGTACAATGCGCTGCAACCTATCGTGCCGCCACTGTGGTAGCGACTGCAAAAAAGAGGCAATGATAGAGGATATGCCCAAGGAGGTGTTCTTTAAAGTTATAGATGATATTACACCACACGTCAACCCCAATAAAACATTAATTATGTTAACGGGTGGCGAGGTACTAATGCGAAAAGACATAGAGGAGATTGGCCTTGAGTTATATCGTAGAGGTTTTCCGTGGAGTATGGTAACAAACGCTATGGGGCTAACACCTGAGCGACTAGACTCTTTAATGTGTTCGGGTATGCGTGCAATTACGGTATCACTAGATGGATTCGAAGATATACACAACCACTTTAGAGGGAACAAGAATAGTTTTTCGAGAGCGGTAAAAGCAATAGAGGCTATATCGAAAGAAGAAGAGCTGGTGTGGGATATTGTAACTTGTGTAACCCCTGCCCTGCTCCCTAGGCTAGAGGAGTTTAAAGAGTTTATCTACTCTATTGGCGTTAGAAGATGGCGATTGTTTACCATCGTACCAATGGGGCGAGCAAAAAACGACCTATCACTTCAGCTTAGCTCTGAGCAACTACACGAGCTCATGCACTTTATAATTAAGACTCGAAAAGAAGATAAAATCACATGCAGCTATGCTTGTGAAGGATTCTTGGGTGGTTATGAAGGCCAGGTGCGAGATAGGTTCTATCATTGTAGTGCAGGTATGCACTCGGCATCGGTACTTATCGATGGCTCGATTTCGGGCTGTACAAGCATACGATCCAAATATTACCAAGGCAATATATACAAAGATAACTTTTGGGATGTGTGGCAAAACCGATTTGACAAATATCGCAACCGAGAGTGGATGCGCAAAGGCGAATGTGCAACTTGCAAAGAGTTTAAACATTGCAGGGGCGGAGGTATGCACCTGCGTACAGAGGATGGCGAGCTAATATTGTGCCATCTTAAAAAACTAAACGCTAGCAGATAAAGGAGTGCAAGATTGGGTGTTATTTGTGTGGAGAGAATAGCAAAATAAATGTTTGTGCTCAGGTGCTTTTGTTTCGATTATTTTGCTAAATTTGTAGTAAAGCTACGATTTTACGACATATCATAAAACAGACAAATATTATGGCATCTCTAAAGGTAAAATATCTGGGCTCATTAGAGCTACCCAGCCCAATCATTATTGCATCATCGCCCCTAACATCATCGTTAGAGTCTATCACCAAACTAGCCCAAGCAGGTGCAGGAGCAATCATTCTTAAATCGATATTCGAAGAGCAAACAGCAGGCATGGGAGGCTACATTGCCGAGCTAGGTGCTAGCGGAGCCGAAAGCCAAGAGTATGCAGCGTACTATGCCAAACTATCGGCAATAGATGGCTACACTTCGCTAATTGGCCAAGCCAAAGCGGCATGCCAAATCCCAATTATTGCAAGCATCAACTGCACCAAAGGTGGCAATTGGGTTGAGTATGCAAAGGCAATTGAGAGCGCAGGAGCAGATGCACTACAACTAAATATGTTCTTTATGGCATTCGACCCCAACAAAAGCGCAACACAAGTTGAGGACGAATACCTAGAGATAGTCGAGCAAGTTGCACAGGCGATAAGTATACCCATTTCGGTAAAACTCCCCAACCAATTTACTTCGCTGGCAAACTTCATTCACAAGTTATATGTTAGAGGTGTGCAGGGCGTAACGCTATTTAATAGGTTTGCGTGCACCGATATAAACATTGACGATATGTCGGTGGTACACAACCGCAACATATATAGCACTGCTGGCGAAATACGAAGCCACATACAGACCTTAGCCATGCTTAGTTCGGTAGTTAAAACAATAAAATATAGTGCCTCAACTGGTGTACACAGCCCCCAAGACGCAATTAAAATGCTACTAGCAGGAGCTAGCACTGTTGAGATATATTCAACCGTACACAAAAACGGTGTAAATATCATTACACAAATGTGCGAGCAGCTAGATGTCTACCTTAACAAACACAATATTGATTGCTGCCAAGATTTAATAGGCAAATTATCCTATAACGGCAATCAAAACGATAGCGAAGCATACCATAGAGCACAATTCATGCACTATTATAGCCGAAAATAGTACACATATTTATAGGTGATTAGCGTACAAAAGTGTACGTTAATCACCTATAAACTCATTATTTAGTTGTCATTTAATGCTCAAACATTTCGCATTTGTCATAAATATAATATCTTTGTAACACGTTTGAAATGGGTATGCCAATAGGCACTGTAACACTATTCTCAAGCATACATTAAAGATTGTTTTATGAAGGAATATACAGATAGAATCACCGTATATTTATCAAAATCATATATAAACGTGGCGGTGTTTAGCTGCATGATGCTTATCCCCACGATAATTACCATGTTTGCCAATAGCTACAACTGGAGCATTATATTGGCATCTATTTTTCTACCTCTAGGCATATACTTAATATGGCTTTCGGTAGCAGCAAGGCTGGGCTTCATTATTATGGCATCGTCTATCCTGCTGCTAATAGACCTTTTAACTCTAGGAGCACGAAGTGTCGATATTCACCCCATCTTGGTGGTGGTTATTGCAGCTTTACCAATAGCACTAGGAGCACTAACTACTCGCATCAAACAAGATCAGAATACTCGTATTTCGCTAGCAATCATTGGGCTGTCAACAATTCTTTTGGCACTCAGTTTAATTTATATAACAAAGGCATTAAGACCCAATTTTGATGCCACAACCCATCTATTCCCCCTAAATATACTATATTAGAAGTATGTGAATCAGTCTTTATACTTATTGATTAACTTTTCGAGAATGTAGACCTTTGTAGCAAAATTAGAAGGAGTATATAGTATGAAAAAAGTTTTCGAGCAGTTTAAAAGTGAGGATTGGATAATTGTATTCACAGGATACCTAATACTAGCTCTGTCGTTATTGCTACCACAGCACATGCCGTTCATGCCCAAAGAGCTTGCCTCGGGTGGCGATGTGGCTATGGCAGCAAAGATGTTTGTGTTTGTAAGTGCTGCAATTTTTATTGCAACAAAACTTCTTAAGCGCACAACCAAAGGGCTTTTCTTTGCTCTGCTACTCATATTCACTCTATCGCTAGGTGCACAAGTAGTTGCCAATATACCTTTTATAAAGGAACTAGGGCTTGAGTCGGTGTTCTTTTCGGTTATCTTTGGACTTATCATAAGCAATTTTATGCGAGTTCCACAGTGGGTAAAACCTGCTATTCAAAGCGAATTTTATATTAAAATTGGCATCGTGTGCCTAGGCTCAACGGTATTGTTTTCGCAGGTGCTTGAGTCGGGAGGTTACGGACTAATGCAGTCGCTGCTAGTTGTTATATTTGTGTGGTACTTCTCGTTTTGGGTATCAAGACGAATTGGAGTCGACCGAGAGATGGGTACTCTTCTCTCTAGTGCAGTGAGTATATGTGGCGTATCGGCAGCAATTGCCACTTGCGGAGTAATTAAAGGTGACAACAAGCGTCTATCATATGTTATATCGCTAGTACTAGTGTGTGCCATTCCAATGATGTATATCATGCCATGGCTATCGGAGCTAATGGGGCTTAACCAAGAGGTAGCTGGTGCATGGCTAGGTGGTACTATCGACACTACGGGAGCCGTAGCTGCATCGGGTACAATGCTTGGCGACAAAGCAGCAGAAACAGCCATTATTGTTAAATCGTCACAAAACGTGCTACTAGGTGTAGCTGCATTTGCAATATCGCTTTATTGGTCATATAACGGCACACAGGGCCAAGAGAAACCATCGCTAGGTGTGATATGGGATCGATTCCCAAAGTTTGTGGTTGGTTTTATTATTGCCTCGCTTGTTTTTAGCTTTGTAATAGATATCGACAGCGCAAAAGAGGTGGGTAAAATTTCGAAAGGAATGACTAACACACTATTTAGTATTGCCTTTGTTTGCATTGGCCTTGAGACAAGGTTTAAGGAGATTTTCTCAAAGGAGAATCGCAAACCATTCGCTGTATTTATGATTGCACAAACGTTTAACATTATTGCAACTCTAATTATAGCATACCTAATGTTTGGAGTACTTAAGCCATACTTAGC
>CAYJIL010000005.1:25603-42519 GCA_964370235.1 uncultured Rikenellaceae bacterium
GGCCAACCTTTATTTACCGACCCTGTTTTTTTGTCGAGACGAGTATGCTCGGGCATAAACCACAGTGCGTGATTAAACCCTAACTCATCGCTACATCTAGCACGTACCTCATATCGCATACCCGTAGATAGCGCACCCCAATACTCGGGGTTATTTGGAGCAACTGCCTGTGTCGAATAGGTAGAGTATAGTACTTTATTGCCAAATGAATTAACAATAGAGTCGGGATGCTTTATGGTAACAAGGTGCAAGATACCATTTTCGTCTACCTTTGAGCACAGCTCATTATCGATACTTGCTGTTTTCTTAAACCATTTGTTTTGATCTTCGAATCCTTTGGGGTTACCGTGCTCGTTTGTGTCTTGTGGTCTAAACTCATGAGCATAGAATAAGTGCCACTTGGGTTGAGTTGGGTGCTTTTGCCCTAATTTTAATGATAGCGGAGCTGCTGGGTCGCTATAAACTAACTGTTCGTTATTTCGGGCATCGTTAGCCTGCTGAGCTTGCACTTGTAGAGTACAGCCCAGAGTAAGTGTAGCGGCAAACACCAAATTGCCTAGTAGTTTCAAATTCATAAGTTCTATTTTAGGTTAGAAAAGTGTAGTTAATATTGCTTGGGTACAAAATGGTGCGATTATAGCACAAAATTGAGTATTCATCCAAATATAGCTATTATTTTGCACCCTCACTCACAATAATAATAATCTTATTATTACATTTAGAACTAAAAAAATAAAATGCGGGTGTTTCGAATTATCGAAACACCCGCATTTGTGTAAGATTACTATTTAGAGAATAAATTACTCAACAATAATCTCTTTGATAACTGGCCAACAAGTGTGCTGTCCCGTTACTTGAATCTTGATAGCCTTTATTGTCTTGCCACCAATCTCGGCATTTGCCTCACCCAAAGAGTCGAACTCGGCAACCTTCTCAAACTTTGTTCCATCTGTACTTACCAATAGGTCGGCAATTGTGATGTAGTCTTTTGAGTCACCTGTTATAACTTTAATTTTGTTAACCTGTGTAGGCTCGCCTAGTACTAGGGTAAAGTAGTGCTCGGGACCAATGGTCAAAGCACCCCAGAAGAACGAGTTGGTCATACCATCAAAAGCATACTCGGCATGGTAGTTCTCGCCAACAGGAATGTTGGTATCGATTTGTGCATGGCGAACAAGAGCTGGCTTTTGTGCGCTAGGAGCAAAATCTTTGGCATTAAGGCTAGCATCGTCATAGTAAGTTATGCCTAGCTGCTCGAAGATAGGATAGAAACCAATTATGCGAGCATAGAAGTTATCCCAGTTACGTAGCGATTTATCGCTCCACATTACCTCTGATAGTGCTGCAACTCTAGGATATAGCATCCACTCCATGCGCTCTTGTGTAGGCACACGCTCAGTCCAAATACAAGCCTGAGCACCCATCACTAGGTATGATTTTTCGCTAGGTACCTCGCTAGAGATTGGGTCCCAATCATACACCTTGCGAACCGAGTTACCTGCATAACCCCAGTCGAAATAACAACCGTGCTGAGGAGTCATAATCACTGGAATATCACGCTCTAGTGCCTTTAGCTGCTGCTCAACACCTGTGTTGCGCCATACCATTACCACATCGTCTTTTGTAGCAACCGCTCTGTCGTCAATCTCGTCCCAGCCAATCATCTTTTTGCCTTTGGCACGAATAATTTTGGCCACCTCACGTGTAAAGTGGTCTTGAATATGACCTGGCTCTGTCATACCTTTTTCTTTATATAGGGCTTGACACTTTGGACACTTCTCCCAAACATGTGTTGGCACCTCGTCACCTCCTAGGTGGATATACTTTGATGGAAAAATCTCAACTAGTGCATTAACCACATCTTCGACAAACTCTAACGACTGTGGGTTACCAATACATATCATATTCTCGTTACCACGCTTGCGTAGTTTAAGATCCATCTCTTCGGGATATGCCTCAAACTTACCACCGTTACACGAAAGATTTGGTAGTGCAGCCATAAGTGCCGTAGCGTGACCCGGTAGATCTACTTCGGGAATAACCTCGATACCACGCTCGGTAGCATAGGCAACAATATTCTTTAGGTCGTCCTTGGTGTAGAACTTACCCGAAAGCTCGGGAAAATCTTTGTAATATGTACCTGCCTCTGTTAGCTCTGGATACTTATCCATTGCCATACGCCAAGCATTGTTGTCGGTTAGGTGTAGGTGTAGTTTGTTAAGTTTAAATAGCGACATGTTGTCGATACTCTTTTTAATCTCGTCAACTGTCCAAAAGTGGCGGCTACAATCAATCATCAAACCACGATACGAAAAACGTGGCGCATCTTCAATCACAAGATTTGGAATTGTTGCACCATCGGCTGTTAGTAGTAGCTGACGTAGAGTTTGACCACCATTAATAACGCCTTCGATATCGCTTGCCGACAAGGTAACCTTGCCATTATCTACAACTAGCGAATAGCCCTGAGTTGCAATTGCACCATCATTTATGATTGTGATGGCAGCCGCACCCGAAACATAGCTACACTGCACTTTGCTAGATAGCAAACCTGCAATAATTTTTGCCTGCGAAGCAAACTCCTCTGGCGAAGTAATGGTAGATAGCGAGCTAATAGTGCTTACTCCCCCATCACTCATAGCCGAAACGGGCTGTGGAATAATCTCAAGCGAGACCTTTTGTGGCTCCTTGCAGCCTAGTAGCACTAGGGCGGTTAGGATTGGTAAATACTTGTAAAATTTTTTCATTCTTTAAATAGTTCTGGTCTTTAATATTTGTTTTGATTAATATTATATTTTGTTTAATACGTTCTCTAGCCAGCAATCGGCCATTAATTGCATGCCTGCCATCGAGGGATGAACGCCGTCGGCTCCCCAAGTGTTGTGGTCGCCTTTGCTCATTGCCTCATCAAAAAGTGACTGGTACGGAATAAATATTGCATCATACTCCTTGGCAATATCTCTTGCTACCTCTTGGTAACTAGCATAACTTTCCCATCGTGCATCTATGGCACTACCGCCCTTTATTGCAAACGGCTCACCAATCACTAGCTTAACATTTGGTAGTGCACTCTTGGTGCTATCTAGTAGTTTGCGATAATCATCTCGGTATGTTAGCGAAGTGCCTTTGTATGGATTATCATCCCGCAAAGTGTGCCAAAAATCGTTTGTGCCTATTAGTATCGAAAGAATATCGGGCTCTAGTTCTAGGCAATCTTTTTGCCATCGCTCTTGTAGCTGATAAACCTTGTTGCCACTTATAGCACGGTTATAGATCGATAAATCGGCAGCAGCATGGTCACACAACAGGCGTGCGGCAGCAAACTGTGCATATCCCCAACCTAGCATCTGTTGGTCGTTAGCCATGGTTTCTCGTTGGCGGCTACGACTTGCATCGGTAATTGAGTCCCCCTGAAACAAAATGCGTGTTTTGCTCTCTAGCATCTTGGGGGCTGGGCTTTGGTTGCCTTCACTATATGCCGATAGTGCCCCACTACCAAGTGTAGTGGAGGCACATACCAGCAGAGATTTTTTTACAAACTCTCTTCTATTCATATTTGCATTTGGGTTAACCCTCTAGTTAGAGGCTATTACTTTTTCTTGCAGTCAGATTTTTTTGTACACTCTTTCTTGCAATCAGATTTTTTTGTGCACTCCTTCTTGCAGTCAGATTTTTTCTCACAAGCCTCGGTTTGGCACTTTGCTTTTTTTGAACAGCACTTCTCTTGATTCTGTGCATAAAGCGTTGTTGTCAATGCTGCTACTGCTACGAAAGCTACAGCTGCGCTAATGATTCTTTTCATAATAAATAATTTATGGTTAGTTAATATGTTCCTTGGCAACATCTAGTGCCTTGGAAACAATGTTGTCAATATCGTTATAGTATAGGTAGAAACCATTATCCTCCATTGGAGTATAGCGTGCTACATATGCTTTAATGAGTGTGGTAATAAAATCTCGTGACTCTACATCTCTTGCATATTTGTTGTAGATCTTTGGTTTGTTCTTTTTGAGGTAACTCATAAAACCACTATACATAGCCTCGTCCTTGCCATCAAAATATGCTCTAAGGTCATCGATACTCTCTATCGAAGAGAACTCGTCACGGTGTGCCTCTACATAGTTGAGAGCATACAAAAACAGCGAGTTGCTTGCTACCGCTTCTTTTGCAAACCTTGTGTAAGAGACCGTATCTACTGGTACAAACACATCGGGCATAATACCACCACCGCCATACACTATTTTGCCTTTAGGCGTTGTGAATTTTAGCGAATCAATCATCTTAATGCTATCGACATGTAGCAGCTCGCTAGCCGAATAGCGTTTAATTATATCGCTATGGTACTGGTCGGTACCTTGTGCATAGGAGCTTTGTATGCATCGCCCTGTTGGGGTGTGATAACGTGCAATAGTGAGATTCATAAACGAACCATCGCTAAATGGCAGTTGCTGCTGCACGAGCCCTTTACCAAACGACCTACGCCCCACAAGTGTACCCAAATCGTTGTCCTGAAGAGCACCTGCCACAATTTCGCTTGCCGAAGCCGACCCCTCGTCTATTAGCAGAATTACATCTTCGTTAACAAAGTTACCACTACCATCGGAGTACTGCATCATTTTTTGTGACCTTGCACCCTCGGTATATACAATTAGCCTCTCTTTTGGTAAAAATTCATTAGCAATGCGAATACCTTGGTCTAGCAAGCCACCACTATTACCCGTAAGGTCAAATATAAGGTGTTCCATTCCCTGCTCTTTTAGCATCTTGACACCATTGACAAACTCTTGGTGTGAGTTTTTCGAAAACTGCAATAGCTTTATATATCCCACCTTGGGCGCAAGCATAAATGCTGCATCGACACTCTTTACTGGTATTTTATCGCGTGTAACCTCAAAGCTAAGCAATCCATCGGCTCCTCTACGCTCGACACCCAATGTAACCTTTGTGCCTCGTGGCCCTTTTAGCATCTTAACTACATCCATTTGGTCTTTCTTGACACCTGCAATAGTTGAGTCGCCAACTGTTATGATTCTATCGCCTGCCAACATACCTACCTTTTCGCTAGGCCCTTTTGGTACAACGCTCTGGATAATTAGCGTATCGGTTGCCATGTTAAACACAACTCCAATACCATCAAACTCGCCATCGATGTGTTCGTTTGCTCTAGCTGCATCTTCGGCAGGCACAAACGATGAGTGTGGGTCTAGCTCTTTTAGTAGCTCGGGAATCATCGATTCCGATATAGAGTCTAGGTCGACATTATCTACATATTTATTTTCGATTAACGATAACACTTTGCCCAACTTGGTTGAGCTAGGAGCACTACCGCTCGATATTTGGTGTATATACTCCATCGCCAAGCGATTATCGCTCAAGATCGTACTATACTTTCCTATAAGCACCCCTGCTGCCATTGCTATTGCAACAATTAGCGGCATGGCCACCTTTTTCATACTGTTATTATATTTCATATTTTATTTACTCTCCCTTTCTACAAATCTACTAACAGCAAAAATGTAAAAAATATTTTATCACGCAGCACAAAAACACTACAAAATAATAAAAATCAACAACTTAACCGATTTAAATAGTTGTCTCATAATAGACCGCCTTTACAATATACATTGCCTGCACCATGTCTATTGGCAGCTCGGCAGGGTCATATTGCGGGTTGTGTGATATGCACAAGAAGTGTGTGTCACGAATTTCTCGACCCTCGGGGCGACGCACCTCCTTTAGGATTCGGCGGCCATCCTTTAAAACTAGCACATATATTTGACCATACTCGACATAGTCTTTCCACGATGCTACCTCACGTAGCAACACAACTGCCCCAGCAGGGTAGGTTGGATACATGCTACTACCCGATATTGGCATAGCTATATCTTGGCTACTAGCATTCACAAATGGAATATAGTTTGTAGTAGCACCATTCTCGTCACTAGCACTAGAACCAAAACCACCTACTGCATCTATATTATATAGTGGTACTAAATGAAAATTTGTGTTTGAATTTTGTCTAGCTATATTATCTGCTTGATTTTTGCGCTGGGTATCGAACATCTCGCCCACACCATCTATCAACCACTCTTTGTTGACAAATAGCTTATCAATTAGTATCTCTCGATTTCTTATGGTAAGCTGTGCACGGCCATTCTCAATCATAGAATATGCGCTTTTTTTTATCCCAAAAACATTCCCCATCTCATCTTGGGTAAAGTCTAAACTCTTGCGTAGACTCTTTAATCTCTCCTGTAATGTAGACATTTGACATCGTTTGCGTTTGTAATAATACAAAAGTAACAATTTTTATGGTTATTCAATCTCTAAATCTATATTAATTTATGCTTAAAATATCTCCTATTGCGCTAAATACTTCAAATTATGTATTTAGTAGTACATTTTTAGAATTTTGGCTTTGTGTGTTTTTAACAATAAATTATTATGTTTTTATGCATGTATATTTTACTAAACCGTTAAGTAAATTTTAACCACAATCACAAAACAGCCTAACTTCCAAACAATTAACTATTCAACCCAAATAAAATTATACTTTTATAGCGTTATTTTGCAATAAAAGTATAATTTTGCACCATCTAACATATAATGACGATGATAAAGACACTATTAACGGCAATAGCCATAGCTAGTTCTACACTACAACTTTATGCCAACCAACACCTCAACGACACAACTGCTGTGTCGCTAGAACTTGAGGAGCTAGAGATTCGTAGCATTAAGCAAAATCGCAACTTTTCTCAAATGCCACTAGCTGCAAGCACCATTGGGCAAAACTCTATGCAAAATAGTGCTATTAATGGCATTAGAGATGTGAGTGCCGTTGTGCCAAACCTATATATTTCGAACTATGGCACAAAGCTATCATCGTCGGTATATATTAGAGGTGTGGGCTCTCGTCTCAACTCGCCATCGGTTGGCTTATATGTAGATGGTATGCCATACTACGAGAAATCGTCTTTCGATTTTGACTTTGGTGGCGTAGAATCAATTGAGGTGTTACGTGGACCACAAGGCACGCTCTATGGCAGAAATAGCATGGGTGGAGTGATAAACGTTTATACACGTTCGCCACTTAGCTACCAAGGTAGCGATTTTTTGTTAGAAGGTGCAAGCTATGGTAACTACCGCATTTCGGCTAGCCACTTCGACCTAGTAGAGAGCGGCAAGTTTGGCTATGGTATATCGGCAGATTACCGCCATAGCGATGGTTACTTCGAAAACCTATTCACGGGTAGTGGAGCCGACAAGTCCGACCAAGGTTCGGCACGGCTTAGGCTAGCGTTTCGCCCAAGCGATAGTTTAACAATTGAGCTACAAGCTGCTATCGATTTAGTAGATCAGCTAGGTTACCCATACTCGGTGTATGATATTAACACAGGCACTACTGCACCCGTTAACTACAATGCTCCTAGCTACTACAAAAGATCTATGGCTACGGCAGGTCTATCTATTAACTATAAACACCGCAACTTTGACCTCAACTCACAGAGCTCATATTTGTTTGTAGACGACGACCAAGGTGTCGATCAAGATTTTACAACACAAGATTTGTATTTTGCAATATCTAAGCAAAGACAAGGTACATTCTCACAAGAGATAAACCTTGCGGGCAAGGTAGGCAAACGATATAGTTGGCTAGTGGGAGCTTTTGGTTTTTACCAAAAACAAAACAACGGTGTTGATGTAAAGTATGTACAACAAAATTTATTCACCGATAAAGACTACGAGCTACCAACCTACGGAGCTGCAATCTACCACCAATCTACGTTTGAGGATATTATAGCAAAGGGGCTTTCGTTTACTCTTGGCATTCGCTACGACTACGAAAACTCGGAGCAAGACTACTCGTATAATCGCACCGCTGCTGGCAACAACCAAGAGGTTGAGACTTTTGTGAACAAAGCAAAATTCAACCAATTTATGCCTAAACTATCGGCGCAATATTTGTGGGGCAAGACCAACATATATGCTGCTATATCGAGAGGATACAAGGCTGGAGGATTTAACACATCGTTTGCCGACATAGAGCAGGCATCGTTTGACCCCGAATATACTTGGAACTACGAAATTGGAGCAAAGAGCTCTACGGCAAATGGCAAGCTATCGGGCGAAGTGGCACTTTTTTATATAGACTGGAAAGACCAACAAGTCTACCAATCGGTAACTACTGGCGTAGGTATTATGCTACAAAACGCTGGCCGTTCGGTAAGCAAAGGTATCGAGGCATCTGTCTTTGCACGACCAATCAAGTCGCTAAATTTGCGTGCTAACTATGGTTACACACACGCACAGTTCGAGGACTATGTCAAGAGCGAAGAAGATAATTTTACTGGCAATTACTTGCCATTTGTTCCTCGTCATACAGCATCGCTATCGGCAGATTACACCATACACACAAACGGTTACCTAGATAATATTCTCATTGGAGGTTCTTATATTGGGCAGGGCGAAATATACTGGAACGATGCAAACTCAATTCGTGAGGGCTACTACGGCATAGTTAACACCAGAGTAGCATTTGCTCTGCAACATTGCACACTAGAGCTATGGGGGCGCAATTTGACAAATAGCAATTACTTTGCATTTCAATTCAACTCGTTTGGGGTTGATTATGTGCAGCAAGGCTTGCCTCGCACACTAGGCGCAACTGTTAGAGTTAACTTATAATATACGACAAAATGTTCGAAACCCGAAGTGGTAGGCTAGCCACATTCTTTACCCTATATATCGCACAAACAATACCAATGAGTTTTATCTCAACGGTAATCCCCGTACTAATGAGAGAGAGCAACTTCTCGCTCATAGAGATTAGTATGATGCAGCTTGTCAAGCTACCATGGATAGTTAAGTTTATGTGGTCGCCACTAGTCGACCGCTACTCTAGCTCGGTGGCACACTATAAGAGATGGATTATTACATCGGAACTAGTGTATGCGCTGCTGATTGGGGCTGTTGTGTTTTTGGATTACCAAATCAATTTTTATGTTATGCTACCGCTCATAATTGCGGCATTTGTTGCTTCGGCAACACAAGACATTGCAACCGATGCACTTGCAGTACTGAGCTTTAATAGAGAAGAGAAATCGCTCGTTAACTCTATGCAGTCGATGGGTTCTTTTGCCGGAACACTAGTGGGTGGCGGTTTGCTACTCATGGCATACAAGAGCATGGGGTGGAGCTTTATGATGGCAATGCTAGCACTTTTTGTGGTGGTGGCAATAATCCCTATTTCGCTATTCAAAGGCGAAGGAGTGGTGGTTGATCGCACACAACATAGAGCCGAGAAAAAAGATATTATTCGTTTTTTTACACAAAAAGGTGTTTGGCGACAAATCATCTTTTTGCTACTGTTTTATAGTGGACTAATAGGCACTCTTGCAATGCTAAAGCCATGGCTTGTAGACCTAGGCTACACTATGGAGGAGATTGGCGTAATGAGCGGAATATTTGGCACGGCAGTTGGGCTTGGTTGCTCGTTTATATCGGGACTTGTTGTTAAGCGCATTTCTCGCTACTGGGCACGTGTTGGAGTTGCAGTATTCATACTGCTTGTTACTCTATATTTTGTGTTTGTAGCACACACCCAACCCACTACACCAATGCTTTATGGTGCTGTATTTATGCTGTGGGGCGCATATGGTGCTGCATCGGTAGTGGTTTATACATGCGCTATGGATCAGGTGAGAATAGCACGTGAGGGGACAGACTTTACGCTTCAGACAGTTATAACACACTTTAGTGGTATAGTGCTTGCCATTGCATCGGGACATATAGCCCAGTGGCTAGGGTATGAGGGGCTGACAATTTTTGAGGCTTCGCTTGCTGCTATTTCGCTATTATATGTTACATTTGCGATGAAAGACAAACCACTAAAGCATGAAACTCACCGATAAATATAACGCTCCCGTACCACGATATACGAGCTATCCACCGGCTAATTTTTTTGAGAGCAATCAACCTGCTCGCTATATAAGCGTAATTGAATCTTCTCAAAAGAGGGGCGAAGATATATCGCTATATTTTCATTTTCCGTTTTGTCGTCACTTGTGCCACTACTGTGGATGCAATTCAATAGCGATGGTAGACGATAGTGTTACCCAAAGATATTTGGCAGCACTTGAGCGTGAGATTCAAATGGTACTCCCACTGCTAGGAGAGGGGCGCAAAATTTCTCAAATTCATTTTGGCGGTGGTACTCCCACTCTTTTGCCACTAGAGAATTTGGCTAGGTTAATTGCACCGTTTACCGAGCGATTTGGCTTTACCACATCGCCCGAAATAGCTATCGAGTGCCACCCAGCATACATGGACGAGGAATATGTTAGTGGTCTTGCATCTATTGGGTTTAATAGAGTGAGCATAGGCATACAAGATTTTGATTTACAAGTCCTAAAAGGCGTTAACCGTCACCCTTCGCTGCTACCTATCGAGCAGATATTCAAAATACTTCGTAGCCAAGGAATATCTATAAACCTTGATTTTATATATGGTCTACCACACCAGAGTGTAGACACTTTTCGTTCTACCATAGAGCGTGCGATTACATTATCGCCCGATAGATTGGTTACATTCTCCTATGCACATGTGCCATGGGTGAATGCACGCCAAATCGAGCTAGAGAGAGCAGGGCTACCTAGTGCCGAACAAAAAAGCCAAATGTATGATGTGGCAAAAGAGTTGCTACAAAAGGCTGGTTACGTAGCAATTGGGCTCGATCATTTTGTACAAGAAAACGATGAGCTTTATATTGCATATCAAAATGGGCAGCTAAGGCGCAACTTCCAAGGATATAGCGTACTAGAGAGCTCTAGCGATGTGTATGCCTTTGGTCTTTCGGCAATTTCGCAGCTAAAGGGAGGATACTTCCAAAACGAAAAGTCACTAGATAGATATATTTCGAAGATAGAGGCAGGAGAATTAGCCTATGACAAAGGTTATTTGCTAAACGAAAATCAGCAAATTATATCGGCTGCAATCTCTATGCTCATGTGCAATAGGTTAATTGTGTGGAGCGAGCTTGCACAGCAACTATCTGTTAGCATACAACAAATATGGGAGGCGATGGATTATCGTGCCAACAGCCTAGCAGAACTTGAGCGTGACGGCATTGTCACCACAAGTGACGACAGGATTTGGGTTACCGATTTGGGAGCAAAATTTATACGTAATGTGGCAGCTGCAATTGATCCATTAATGCGCACCACAGACAAAAGATATTCAAAGTCGTTATGATAGACGTAGTTATTATTGGTGCAGGGTTAACAGGGCTAACTACTGCATTGGAGCTTAAACGCAAAGGCATTAGGCTCGTTATTATAGAAGAAAAAGACCGAGTTGGCGGTCAGATACACACCATCAAAAAGGGTGACTATACCATAGAGTCGGGCCCCAACACTGGAGCAATTTCGCACCCCGAAATTGCAGAGCTTTTCGAAAGCCTAGGTGATAACTTGCTAGAGATTGCAAACCCTAGCGCAAAGAAACGCCTTATACTAAAAGGCAATAAGTTTCATGCTCTTCCATCGTCACTAATGTCGGCGATAACTACTCCACTATTTACTTTTGGCGACAAATTACGCATACTAGGCGAACCATTTAGGGCTAAGGGTAACGACCCCGACGAGTCGCTTGCCGATTTAACTATTAGACGCATGGGGCGATCGTTCCTAGATTATGCTGTTGATCCGTTTATTTCGGGCATCTATGCAGGTAATCCACATAGGCTAATTACCAGATATGCTATGCCCAAACTGTATGCCCTTGAACAAAACTATGGTAGCTTTGTGGGTGGTGCTATAAAAAAGGCAAAAGAGCCCAAAACACCACGTGATCGCAAAGCAACAAAAGATGTGTTCTCGGCTAGCGGAGGACTATCGTCACTTACCAATGCAATGGCAGAGCAAATAGGCAAAGAGAATATTAAGCTCTCTAGCACACAGGTACAAATAAAAAAAACCGAGACGGGCTACAAAGTTAGCTATACACAAAACGGCGAAAGATTCACCATAGAAACTACAAGCGTTGTATCGTCTGCTCCAGCATATAGGCTCAAAGAGCTTATGGGCTCGATTGCAGGCAATCAACTAGCGGCAATCGAGTCGCTTAGATATGCACCAGTTGTGCAGGTGAGTGTTGGGCTAAAAAACCAAGACCCTGCCAAGCTAATGGCATTTGGAGGGCTCATTCCTAGCAAAGAGCACCGTTCGATACTAGGTATTTTGTTTCCATCGTCGTGTTTTTGTGGGCGTGCAGCTAGCGAAAAAGCGTTGCTTTCTATTTTTGTGGGGGGTGTTAAAAAGCCCGATATTTGCAAATCTAGCGATACACAAATATATGAGCTAGTGCAAAGAGAGCTATTTGATATGCTGGCTGTGCAACTTGCCGACATTGAGATGGTCGAAATATTTAGGCATAGTGCAGCTATTCCACAATATGACATAACACAAGGCGAGCGCATCGAGGCAATTAAAACCATCGAACAAAACAACAAAGGACTATATTTAGCTGGTGCAATTAGCGGCGGTATAGGCATGGGCGATCGCATAAAACAAGGGTATGAGATTGCAAACAAAATTGGTTTACAAATAAAAGCCTAGTAAGCATACCAACAATTTAGATATAATAAAAAGCCACATTTGCTATGTAAATGTGGCTTTTGGCATAAAAATTCGTAGATTATTTGCCATAAATCAAAACAAATTTTGTAAATTTGCAGTGCATTTTCGGTATGAGTATTTGACCAAAGAGCCTCTCACGTGTGGGAGAGCTAGTGGGTTGGGTGCTCTATATTATGTATATTCGTTATTTAATATAAAAAAATTAGTTATGGCAGAATCAACTGAGAAAAAGCTATTTACTGAGTTTCCAGCAGTAACAACTGCACAGTGGGAAGAGGTAATTAGCGCAGACCTCAAGGGTGCCGATTATGAGAAGAAGTTGGTGTGGAAGACATCAGAAGGCTTCTCTCTTCGTCCCTATTATCGCGGCGAGGATCTTGCCGGTATCAAACACTTGGGTAGCGCACCGGGAGAATTCCCTTATGTACGTGGTACTAAGAAAGATAACCAATGGCTTGTTCGTCAAACCATCGTAGTTAAGACTCCAGAGACAGCTAACGCTGAGGCTCTTAAGGTTCTTATGTGCGGTGTTGACTCACTTTGTTTCAAAATCAACGGTTCTGAGCTTACAGCTGCACAGCTAGACGCTCTACTTGCTGGTATTGATGTAAAAGCTATTGAGGTTAACTTCACAGGTTGTGCAACAGCTAAAGTTGCGTCACTATTTGTTGACAAAATGATTGCTGAAGGCATCGATCCAAAGGCTGTTCGTGCATCTTTTGACATCGACCCAATCATCAAAAAACTATCTCTAAAAGGTAAGTCTTGTGATGGTAGCGCTATGGCAGAGGTTGTTGCTTTGGTTAAGAAAGCAGCAGACTACACACGCCTACGCTTTATCACTGTTGGTGGTGACGTATTCTCTTCTTGTGCTGCTTCGTCGGTTCAGGAGCTTGCGTTCTCTCTAGCAGTTGGTCACGAGTACATGGTAGCTCTTATGGAGGCAGGTCTATCTGCTGACGAGGCTGCTCGCACTATCAAGTTTAACATGGCTGTTGGTCCTAACTACTTTATCGAGATTGCTAAAGTACGTGCAGCTCGTATGCTATGGGCTAACATCGTTACTAAATACGATACTAAAAACGAGTGTTCTGCAAAAATGCGCATCTGTGCTAAGACTGCAATGTGGAACTCTACAGTATATGACCCATACGTAAATATGCTACGTGGTACAACTGAGGCAATGAGTGCATCTATCGCAGGTGTTTCTTCTATTGAGGTTATGCCATTCAACGCAGCTTATGAGTCGGCTACTGAGTTTAGCAACCGTATCGCTCGTAACGTACAACTTCTACTTAAAGAGGAGTCACACATCGATCAGGTAACTGACGTTGCTGGTGGTTCATACTATATCGAAACTCTTACTCAAAATGTTGCTGAGCACGCTTGGGCTCTATTCAACAAAGTTGAGGAGCTAGGTGGTTACGCAGCAGCATTTGCAGCTGGTTTCCCACAAGAGCAGCTAGAGGCATCGGCAGCTAAGCGTGACAAGAACATCGCTACTCGCCGTGAGATTCTTCTAGGTACAAACCAATATCCTAACTTTACAGAGGTTGCAGTTGATGCTGTTACTGAGGCTACTGTTACTCCTGCAACTGCTGGTTGTTGTTGTACAGATGTTGATAGCTCAGCAAACGTACTTAAGCCATATCGTGGTGCAATGCCATTTGAGTCTCTTCGTCTTGCTACTGACCGTAGCGGTAGAGAGGTTAAGGTATTTATGCTAACTGTTGGCAACCTAACATTTGCTCGTGCAAGAAGCCAGTTTGCTTGTAACTTCTTTGCTTGTGCAGGTTTCCGTGTAATGGATAACACATTCTTCTCGTCTGTTGAGGAGGGCGTAGCTGCAGCTAAAGAGGCAGGTGCAGATATCGTAGTGGTATGTTCTAGCGACGATCTATACCTAGAGCTAGTACCTCAGGTTGCTGCGGCAATGGAGGGTGCAATCACTGTTGTTGCAGGTGCACCAGCTTGTCAAGGCGAGCTTGAGAGCCAAGGTATCAACCACTTCATCTCTGTTAAGAGCAACGTTCTTGAGACATTGAAGGGTTACCAAAAGGAGTTGGGAATTTAATTGGAGTTAGAAATTATGAGAGCAAAATTTTCAGATATAAATCTTACTGCTGCTGCTAACGCTTGTAGTAGCACAGATCAAAATGAGCAGCCAGTTTGGATGACTCCTGAGCAGATCCCAGTCAAAGGTATCTATACCGTTGAGGATCTTGAGGACATGGAGCACCTTAACTATGCTGCTGGTATCGCGCCTTTCTTGCGTGGTCCATATAGTACAATGTATGTAATGCGTCCTTGGACTGTTCGTCAGTATGCAGGTTTCTCTACTGCTGAGGAGTCAAACGCATTCTACCGTCGTAACCTTGCGGCTGGTCAAAAAGGTCTTTCGGTTGCCTTTGACCTTGCTACACACCGTGGTTACGATGCAGATCATCCACGTGTAGTTGGTGATGTTGGTAAGGCTGGTGTATCTATCTGCTCGGTAGAGGATATGAAAGTTCTTTTCAACGGTATCCCACTAGACAAGATGTCTGTATCTATGACAATGAATGGTGCTGTACTTCCGGTTCTAGCATTCTACATTGTTGCAGGTCTTGAGCAGGGTTGCTCGCTAGATCAGCTAGCTGGTACTATCCAGAATGATATCCTTAAGGAGTTCATGGTGCGTAACACATACATCTACCCACCAGAGTTCTCTATGCGTATCATTGCAGATATCTTTGAGTACACATCTAACAACATGCCTAAGTTCAACTCTATCTCAATCTCTGGTTACCACATGCAAGAGGCAGGTGCAACAGCAGATATTGAGCTAGCATACACACTTGCAGACGGTCTTGAGTACCTACGCACAGGTGTTAACGCAGGCATGAGCATCGATAGCTTTGCACCACGTCTTTCGTTCTTCTGGGCGATTGGTATGAACCACTTTATGGAGATTGCCAAAATGCGTGCTGCACGTCTACTTTGGGCTAAGATCGTTAAGACTTTCAACCCAAAGAACCCAAAATCTCTTGCACTTCGTACACACTCACAAACTTCGGGTTGGAGTCTTACAGAGCAAGATCCATTCAACAACGTTGCACGTACAGCTATTGAGGCTATGGCAGCAGCACTTGGTCACACTCAGTCGCTTCACACAAATGCGCTTGATGAGGCTATCGCTCTTCCAACAGACTTCTCTGCTCGTATTGCTCGTAACACTCAGATCTATCTTCAGGAGGAGACTAACATCACTCGTGCAGTAGATCCATGGGCTGGTTCTTACTACGTTGAGTCTCTAACACAAGAGATTGTAGAGAAGGCATGGAAGCTTATCGAGGAGGTTGAGGAGCTAGGTGGTATGGCTAAGGCTATCGAGACTGGTATTCCTAAGATGCGTATCGAGGAGGCTGCTGCACGTAAGCAGGCTCGTATCGACTCAAACAACGACACTATCGTTGGTCTTAACAAGTACCGTCTTGAGAAAGAAGATCCAATTGATATCCTAGATGTTGATAACACAGCGGTTCGTATCTCGCAAATCGAGCGTCTAAACGCACTACGTGCAGGACGTGACGAGGCTAAGGTTAAGGCTGCTCTTGAGGCAATCACAGAGGCTGTTAAGAACAAGACAGGCAACCTACTTGAGCTAGCTGTTGAGGCTGCTATGTTGCGTGCTTCTCTTGGTGAGATCTCAGACGCATGTGAGTGTGTTGTAGGTCGTTACTCAGCAGTTATTCGTTCAATTTCAGGTGTATATTCAGCAGAGGTGAAATCAGATGATAAATTTGCGAAAGCTAAGCAGATGTGCGAGGAGTTCGCTACAAAAGAGGGTCGTCAGCCACGTATCATGATCGCTAAGCTAGGTCAAGATGGTCACGACCGTGGTGCTAAGGTTGTTGCAACTGGTTATGCAGACATAGGCTTCGATGTAGATATGGGACCTCTGTTCCAGACTCCAGAGGAGGCGGCTAAGCAGGCAGTTGAGAACGATGTACACGTAGTTGGTGTATCGTCTCTAGCGGCAGGTCACAAGACTCTTGTTCCACAAATCGTTGGCGAGCTAACTAAGCTAGGTCGTGAGGACATCGTAGTAATCGTTGGTGGTGTTATTCCTCACCAAGACTACGCTTACCTATACGAAAGCGGTGCTGCGGCTATCTTTGGCCCTGGTACTCCTGTTACTGATGCAGCTATCAAGATTCTTGATATTCTTTCTGAGTAATCGGATTGTAAGCATAAAAACCAAAGGGTTGGCAGTTTTGCCAACCCTTTTTTTGCACC
>CAYJIL010000006.1:0-9341 GCA_964370235.1 uncultured Rikenellaceae bacterium
CTATTATAATTTATGTGCAGTGCTTTGTGCTAGAATTTAATGTAAAAATCCTTTGTTAGCTCCATATACTTATCGGTGTAGGTGCGCTTATTATCATAAGCAATTGCTAGAGTTGTTGTAGTTACGTCTGTAATTTTTTCTTTTGAAAATTCGAGCAGCACACGTTTAACCCCTCGCCCTACTATTGGGCTAACATCTAGCCTCTTGTTAACGTATAATCCACATTTTGCTGCTTCGACAATAAAAATGCCCGACTCTTGGTATGGGAATATTGCATAAAACCTACCATCATTGCACAGTAGTTTTGCTACACCCGATGCTAGTTCGTCGTATGGTAGCGAGTCTGTATGCCGTGCCGTACTACGGCTCTCGCCCTCGGCTTTTTGTGAGTTGATAAAATATGGAGGGTTAGATACTATCGTGTCGTACTTGTTGCTCGTACTATTGACAAATTCGCCAAACGGAGCCAGTAGCACACGTAGCTTACCTGACCATGGCGAGCGAGAGAAATTCTCGGCAGCTTGCTCGGCTGCACTAGGGTCTATCTCTATTGCATCGACACTTTGTGCACCACGCTGTGCAGTCATTAGTGCTACTACGCCCGTGCCTGTGCCAATATCTAGTACTTTGCCATTAGCGCCACACCAGCTACCTAGTAACACTCCATCGGTACCAACCTTCATGGCACATCGATCTTGTTCTATTTCGAATTGTTTAAATTTAAATCCTCCCATTACAGAGCTTTGTTTATCCCTGCACCAAATAGTGCAAAATCATATTTTACTGGATCGTTTACATCGAGCTGTCTTAGCGACCCTGTCACCTCTTCGACACTTCGCCAGTCGTTTTGTTTTCTTGTCAATAGCCCTAGTTCACGAGATATATTGCCACTGTGTACATCGAGTGGCAGATATAGAGCCGACGAAGGTATGTTTTTCCATAGCCCAAAATCGACCCCTTTGTTATCGCAACGCACCATCCAGCGCAGATACATATTTATGCGCTTACAAGCCGCACCCTTGTCTATCGATGATAGGTGTTTGTGTACCCTATCTAGGTGTGGTAGCGAAAAGAATAACTTCCAAAACTCAGAAAGTACTACTCTCATGTCGCCCGATTTAGCATAACTCTGCTCAAAGAAACAGCCTAATCCGCCGTTATTTTTATATATCGAACCAAGTGATTCAACAAAATAGTGAAGATCACCACCGTTGAATGTGCGATGTACATAGCCTAGTAGCCTATCTTTATCTTGCTGTGTAGAGTTTATGACAAAATCATATGGGCTGTTGTCCATAACTTCCATCATGCGAGATGCACTCTTTACTATTGCTTTGCGATTACCCCACGCTATTGTCGATGCAAGAAAACCTGCAATCTCGATATCCTCGGCTCGCTCATAGCGATGGGGTATCGAGATTGGGTCATCCTCGATGAACGATGGAGAGTTAAAACGCTCAAACAGTTCGTCTAAAAGTTCCTTATGTTTTAATGCTTGACTATTCATCTACTATTGTTCCGTCTATTATCTCAATGCGCCTATCGCTCATTGCTGCAAGCGAATCGTCATGTGTTACAATTACTACTGTTAAATCAAATCGATCTCTGAGTGTAAAGAATAAATCGTGTAGCTGCTCTCGGTTTTTTGAATCGAGATTACCCGAGGGCTCATCGGCAAAAAGCACCTTTGGTGAGTTTATTAGTGCACGTGCAACTGCAACTCTTTGTTGTTCGCCACCCGATAGCTCTTTGGGCTTGTGAGTGAGCCTATCGCCTAGCCCTAGCATCTCTAGCAGCTCTTTAGCCTTTGCCTCGACCTCTTTTTTGTCTCTACCTGCCAAATAACCCGGAATCGAAACATTTTCTACTGCCGTAAATTCTCCTAGCAAAAGGTGCGCTTGAAACACAAAACCTATGTCGCTATTGCGAAACTTGCAAAGCTCGTTTTGTGATAGTGTTGTAATGTCTCGCCCCGATATGCTAACGCTCCCTTTGTCGGCATCGAGTAGGCTACCCATGATTTGAAGTAGAGTACTCTTGCCTGCACCACTGGGGCCAACAATCGAGATAACCTCGCCTTTTGTTATGTCGAGGTTTACGCCCTTTAGTACACTTACTGTACCAAAGCTCTTTTCTACACCACGAAGTTTAATCATATAATTTCTTATTATAAGGTAGCTGATTTAGTTTTGTTTGCTTTCTAGTTCGGCAATAACATCGTTTGCTCTCGATATTGCTTGGTGTATATTGCTGCAAATATTTGTTGCCCCTACAATATCGGTAATTTTGCCGCTATTTAGGCTTGTTGTTAGGTTTTTTGATACGCCAGACAAGATTATATGTGTTCCTGCGCTAATCGAGCTATTACATAGGTTCTTTAGGTTGTGAATACCGGTTGAATCGATGAATGGAACTTTGCGCATGCGTATTATTCTAACTTTTGGTTTGTCGTGTGTTCTGCGAGCTATCTCTGCAAACTTGGATGCTACACCAAAAAACAGAGGGCCACTTATTTCGTAAACTTCGATACCGCTACCAAGTTCGAGCTCTTTGCTCTCGCCAGCATCGGGGTCGTCGCTACTAAGCACACCCTTTGTTGCAACTGTCACTGTGCTAACTGCCGATATGCGGCGAATAAATAGCACAATTGCAAGCAGTACTCCCACCTGAATTGCGATGGTTAAATCTAACACCACTGTAAGTACTAGCGTAGTTAGTAGCACTGCCACTTCGGCCTTCTCGGCACGAAGTAGTGCTTTAACACTTCGCCACTCACTCATGTTGTATGATACTACCACCAATATACCTGCAAGTGTCGCCATTGGAATAAGGCTCGATAACGAACCCAAAAACAATAACATTGCTAGCAGTACCAAAGCGTGTACTACTGCCGATATTGGTGTGCGACCACCGTTGTTAATGTTGGTCATTGTGCGTGCAATTGCTCCCGTAGCGGGTATGCCTCCAAATATTGGTGATATTATGTTTGCTATTCCTTGCCCTATTAGCTCGCTGTTTGAGTCGTGACTATCGCCACTAACACCATCGGCTACGGTTGCCGATAGTAGCGACTCAATTGCTCCTAGTAGTGCTATTGTGATAGCTGCCGAGAATAGCATTTTGATTTTTTCGAAGCTCAGATCGAGCCCCTCGGGTGCTGGCATCGATGCCGATATTGTAAACCTATCGCCAATGGTCTCTACCATATCTACCCCTGCATAGGTGCGTGCAGCCCATGCAACGGCAGTGGTAACTATTATTGCAATGAGCGAGCCGGGTATTTTTTTAGAGATCTTGGGCATGTAAACAATCATTAGAATTGTTGCCACACCAAAGGCAAGCGACCACAGGTTAACTGTGCCTAGGCTCTGGGCATAGGTCGCCCACTGCTCAACGGCACCCGATGGTAGCGAAGTAATCTCTAAACCCAAAAAATCTTTTACTTGAGTTGTAAATATTGTGATAGCAATTCCCGAAGTAAAACCCACAACAATGGGGTAGGGTATATATTTTATGATAGTGCCTATTTTTAGCGCACCCATCAAAAGCAGCATAATTCCTGCAATAAAGGTGGCTATTGCCAAGCCCTCGACCCCAAATTTTTCGACTATGCCATATACAATTACAATGAATGCGCCCGTAGGCCCAGTTACTTGTAGCTTGCTGCCACCAAGTAGTGCTGCCACGAATCCCGCTACAATTGCAGTGGTGATACCTTGCTCGGGAGACACGCCGCTCGCAATTCCAAATGCAATGGCAAGTGGTAGGGCAACAATTGCCACAATCACTCCCGACATAATATCTTTAGATAGCGACTCTTTGTTGTAGTTTTTGAGCGAGTCGATAATTGCTGGGCGGTACTCTATCTTAGGCAGCTTCATTGTGTGTGTTATCTTATGCGGTTGCTATTTAGCGATCTGATTGACATTTCGTCTCTAATTACACCACGAAATGCAAGATATGTCAATATTATAGATACTAGCGGAAATACATCGCTCACCGAATATGTAAGGGGAGTAACTTCGCCCTCTAGTGATGCCGTAAAGCCTTGTGCTAGCATAATGTAGTAGCCAATAAAAATTTGAACACCTAGCGACATAATCATCGAGATAAAACATAGTCTCACTTGTAGCATGCGGTGGCGATATAGAAATATTGTAAAGAACGAAATAACAAGATTTATAACCATAAGTACTCCCATGTACGCTGTCGATAGAATATCCGAAATATCGACACCTGCCATTTTACCCTCTATGCCAAAAGGCATTAGTTTAAATATTTGGGTGTTTTCGCCGCCTAGTGTTTCGAACGAGAAAATAGGATTAAACAACATGATTGTCATTAGGATAGTTGCCGCAAGTAGGTATAAAGTTTGTATGCGCTGAATCATAAACGTTACTTTTATTGGTTTTTAAATTAATAAGCCACAAATATATGAAAAATTTTTATCATATTTGCACCTTGTCGACAGGGCGTGTAGAGAGGGGGAGATAAAAAAAATGCTCTTTTTTCGAGTATATTTTTTTATTTGTCAAAATCTTTCCTATATTTGCACTCTCAAAATAGAGTTGACAACAATTAAATTTATATAACGCCATGACAAAAAGAACTTTCCAGCCTTCTCAGCGCAAAAGAAGAAACAAGCACGGTTTCCGTGAGAGAATGGCAACTGCCAACGGCCGTAAGGTTTTGGCTGCAAGACGTGCAAAAGGTAGAAAAAAATTGACAGTATCTGACGAGCTAAGACATCGTTAATCACTGCCCACTTGTATGAGTGGAATGTGTACTGCATAGAAATAGGGCTGCAATCTCTTTTGAGATTTGCAGCCTTTTTCTATTTGTCGAAATGCTTTCGCAATATTTTATTAACACAAAACTAACATTTGTTGTAAGACCATTAAAAAATTATCACTATTTTTGTCGTAGTTTTACTATGTTAGGTAAAAAAGGGAAGATTATGATGCATCAAATTAAAACAATAGGTATTCTTACCTCTGGTGGCGACTCACCGGGTATGAATGCGGCAATTCGTGCCGTAACTCGTGCGGCAATCTATAATAACTTCAAGGTGAAGGGTATTTATAGAGGTTACAAAGGTCTAGTAACGGGTGAAATAGCAGAGTTTAAAACTCAGAATGTGAGTAATATCATCCATCAGGGTGGTACTATTCTAAAGACTGCTAGATGTCAAGAGTTCACAACGGTTGAGGGGCGAAAAATTGCTCACGAAACTATCAAGAAAGAGAAGATTGACGCGCTAGTGGTAATTGGTGGCGATGGTTCTTTGACCGGAGCACGCATTTTTGCGCAGGAGTACAATCTACCAGTGGTGGGTATGCCAGGTACTATCGACAACGATTTGTTTGGAACCGACACTACAATTGGTTACGATACTGCTCTTAATACAATCATGGATGCAGTAGATAAAATTCGTGATACAGCATCATCGCACGAGAGACTATTCTTTATAGAGGTGATGGGGCGCAATGCTGGTTTCCTTGCTCTAAATGGCGCAATTGCTACGGGTGCCGAGGCTGCTATCATTCCAGAGATTGCAACCGAGGTAGATCAGCTTACAGACCTAATTAAAAACGGCTTTAGAAAGAGCAAAAATAGTAGTATCGTGCTAGTTGCCGAGAGCGAGCTAACGGGCGGTGCTATGGGGCTTTCTGAGCGTGTTAAGAAGGAGTATCCCGAGTTCGATGTGCGTGTAACAATTCTTGGCCATATTCAGCGTGGTGGTTCACCAACGGCTAATGACCGCATTCTTGCTTCGAGAATGGGTGAGGCGGCTGTTAATGCCCTAATAGAGGGGCAGCGCAATGTGATGGTTGGTATTCAGAACGACAATATCGTTTATATTCCGTTCTCAAAGGCTATTCGCAAGGATAAACCAATCAATCCAGATCTTCAGAATACGGTAAAGATTCTATCTATATAATAGAGCAATAAAACAAGATATAAAGCAGGTGAGGCTGTCTCAAATTTTAGAGATAGCCCCATCTGTTTTGTGTTTGTAAATAGCCATAACTTAACCGTTTGTGGTACTAAAGGTTATTTTTTTTGATAGATGTACAACAAAAAAATAATTATCAAAATTGCTATATTTTATTTGCAATGGAGTTAAAAATCAAAAGTAGCTTACAAAAATATATTCATGATCTAATATTTAGTTGCATATCACCATCATGTATTGGTTTGAAGCGAAACTTGTGAGGTGGTAATAATTTTGCAATATCTAAAAGGTTGCTTATATTGCAGTGTGTTTTTTGTGTTAAGTAACACTTTTTATTTTTATTTTGTGTGCCAATTTGGTTGCCAAAATAGCTAGTTCTTTATGTATGGGTATAAAAAAACTCACCCCTAAAAAGAGGTGAGCAGCGCTTGAGCTTATTTAAGTCGAGTTAAGATTATATTTTGAAAATATAAACTATTCAACCACTGTAACATTGACAGCTTGTGGTCCTTTTTTACCATCTTCAAGGTCAAACATTACGTTTTGATCTTGCTCTAGGCCGCGGAAACCGTCTTTGTTAATTCCTGTGTAATGTACGAATACATCACCATTTTGCTCAGTCGTGATGAAGCCATAACCTTTAGCTGCATCAAACCATTTTACTGTACCATTCATGATATAAAACTTAAAAAGAATAAATAATTAATACAAAGGAAGTCTAAATTTTGAAATAAACAAGTGGTTTAGCCAAAAAAAAATATAAATTTTTCTAAAATGGTGAAATTTTTTGATGTAAATAACCGTTTATGCAGTAAGTGTGAGAGTTGTGTTAGACGTTGTCCTACCAATGCTATTGGTAGTGTAAATGGTTTAATGACAATTGATTATGATAAATGCTTGGCTTGCGGGACGTGCTTTAAAGTGTGCCCCGAGAGTGCTGTTGTGATTAATATTCCCGTTGCAGAAATTAAGAATAGTTTTTCTTTGGCAAAAAGAGCAAATGAGCTTACAAAAAAGCTAGAAACTTTAGTTGTTGAGAATAAAACAATGAAGGAATCTTTGAAGAGTGCTCAGAACACACTTGTGTCGGTTGTCGAAAAATTACCACTGCCCATAGTTGCGGTTGGTCGTGACAATCGCATCAATTTTTGTAATGAAAAATTTGCCAACTACGCTGCCTATGCAATTGCAAAAGCAGAACTTGCTCCTCGCACCCTTGTGGGTATGGATGTGAGCCTAGTTGTTGGTGACCATATAGCTAGCCATATCACAACTTCGATAACACATAGTGCCGATGTTTCAAACGTTGATGTTTCTTCTCCGTTTGGTTCAAAAATGAGTCTTTCGGTATATCACATTCGCCGAGGCGAGTTTTCTCTTGCTGTATTTAGAGATTTGTATGATACTCAACTCCTAAAAGAAGAGATCGAAGAGCGCATACACGCTGTTATCGACCGACAAATGGCAATGATTCAAAATATTGGTTCGCTTTTGGGCGAGGAGACAAGCCATAGTACCAAAATCCTAAACTCGGTGATTAAATCTTTGTAGGTTATGATTATAGATCTATTTACCGATATTGCCTCTAGTCAGCGACACTGCAAAAGAGAGCGAATTTGTGGAGATACATTCCTCTATCGCCGTACCGATGGTGGTCGCCGTTCTATTGTTGCACTCTCAGACGGTATTGGTCATGGTATAAAGGCCAATATCCTCTCTATGCTCACATCTACCATTATCGTAAATTTTGATTACAACCAAAACTCGGTTCACCACCTTGCTCAAATGCTTGTGAAGTGTTTGCCCGTGTGTAATAATCGTATGGTTAGTTACTCTACGTTCTCTATTGTAGATATTGACGTTGTTCGTGGTGTTGTTAACATAATCGAGTATGACAATCCTCGCTCTATGCTCTTTAGGGGTGGTGAGCCGCTAGAGTCGCAATGGAGTAGTATGGTAGTGCGTGAGGCCGATGCAACAAACCCACGAGGTCACACCATACATGTTACTTCGTTTAATGTACAAGAGGGCGACAGAATTGTGGTTATGAGCGATGGTATCACCCAAAGTGGTGTTGGTACCGACCGCTATCCTTTTGGTTGGGGGCATAGGAGCGTAAAACGATTTATTCAAGAACGCATAATCGAAGACCCAAAGATTAGCTCAAAAGAGTTATCAACAATTGTGGTTTCAGAGGCTATTGGTAATGATAAGTGCTTTACGAACGATGATGTGACGTGTGGGGTGATAACAATTCGCAAACCCGAGCGAGCATTAATTTGCTCTTGCCCACCGTACTCCGAGCTTCAGTACGATGAATTTATCGAAACTATCGAAGAGTTTGTAGGCAAGAAAGCTATTTGTGGCTATCACCTTGCCAAGCTCATATCTTCGTTACAAGGCAATAGCATAACAAAGGACGAAATGTCGCTAGACCCCGATGTGCAGCCTGCTTGGCATATGCAGGGGGTCGATATTGTGACCGAAAGTTTGGTTACTCTAAATAAAGTATACGATATGTTGTGCTATCCACATAGCCACTCAACAGACGAGGGGCCTGCTTACGATGTGTATCGTATTTTGATGGATAGTGACGAAATAAACTTTTTGGTTGGAACTCACAGAGGAAACGGTGGCGAGTACATGGTCGATGAGTATGAGCTAAGGCGCAAGGTTATAAAGCACATCGCTCTTTTTATGGAGCGAGAACACCACAAAGAGATAAATATTACATATTTGTAAATTTGTTTATTTGAAAACAAATTTTGTTATGTTCTAAATAGACCTAAAATGGCTTACCGTATTAACGGTAGGTCATTTTTTTGTTTATAATACTTTTGTTATTTTTTTAGGTGTTTGATTGTTAGTTTGTTATTGTGTGCCTTAGCGTATGATCTACATCTATCCTTATTGTCTTATTTGGTGTAAATATTGTTCAAAAAGTGGCAGTTGTGCAAAAAATATTAGTTGTTTTTTAATTTTAGATTTAGTAAGTTTGAAAACCAAACAATAAATGAACAGGGTAATTTATACTACCTCAAACTACTAACTCAAGCATTGTCATGAAACTAAATCTACAAAGTGTAATTCTGTCTATCCTATTTGTGATGTTTGCGCTTAATTCTTCGGCGCAAATCAAAAAAAACTGGCAACTAAGTGGCGATAGAGCCATTGTTTTTGATGCCCAGAAAAGTGACAATCTTCCCTATGCCGACAATATCGAGATGGCAGGTAAGCGATGTGCTGCAATTGTGAGCTACAAAGTGAGTGATAAAGGGGTACTTTCGCTTTCTCGAGAAGTTTTTTTTCCGCAATTACATCAATTTAGACCTTCGACTTCGACCACCTTTTTCAATTATAGAGCATATATGCAAGATAGCTATGG